>NZ_JBLZPH010000064.1:0-24070 GCF_049199205.1 Shinella sp. M31
ATCCTCGGGCCTGACCCGAGGATCCACCCCGCAAGCGTTGTGCTCGCCGCATGGATCCTCGGGTCCAGCCCGAGGATGACGAAAGAGAGGGTGGAGGGGCCGTTGCGCCTTCTTAGCTGGTTTTCGCGGCTGCAAGCTGGCGATGCATCTCTTCGTCATCGATCGCCTTGGCCTTGAGATAGGCGGGGCGATCCTTCAGGCGGTCCCAATAGGCCTGGTATTCCGGCCGAGCCTCCAGCGAGCCGAATTGCAGGCCCCAGCTGACATGCGAGCCGACATACACATCGGCGGCGGTGAAGGTATCACCGGTGATGTAGGGCGTGCGGCTGACGGCGTAGGACAGCGCGTCCAGCACCGATTCGTAACTGCCGCAGCCGATGCTGCGCTGACGCTCCTTCGGTACGCTGAACCCGAAGGCCTTGAGCGAGACCGCCATTTCCACCGGGCCGGCGGCGAAGAACATCCAGCGATAATAATCGGCACGCTGGCTTGTCGGCGGAGCAAGGGCGGCTTCGGGGAAGGCGTCGGCCATGTAGGCGCAGATGGCGGCGGCCTCCGTCACCACGACCTTGCCGTGGCGGATGGCCGGCACCTTGCCCATCGGGTTGACCGCAAGATAGTCCGGCGCCTTCATGGAGCCTTCATAGGTCAGCCATTCCGTGCGGTAGGGCGCGCCGACCTCTTCCAGCATCCAGCGGGCGATGCGGCCGCGCGACATCGGGTTGCTGTAGAAAACGAGCTCGTCGGCCATGGTGTCCTCCTCGAATGGCGAGGGGGAAGCATAGAGCGCGGCGGAGCGGCCGCAAGCCTGTGCAAAAGAAAAAGCCCGGCGTGGTGGCCGGGCTTTCTCGGTATTTCCTAGGCTCAGGCGGCCATGGCCTTGCGCAGGTTCTCGTCGATCTTGTCGAGGAAGCCTGTCGTGGAGAGCCACGGTTGGTCGGGACCGATGAGGAGTGCGAGGTCCTTGGTCATGAAGCCCGATTCGACGGTGTCGACGCAAACGCGCTCGAGCGTTTCGGAGAATTTTGCCAGTTCCGCATTGCCGTCGAGCTTGGCGCGGTGGGCAAGGCCACGGGTCCAGGCGAAGATCGAGGCGATGGAGTTGGTCGAGGTTTCCTCGCCCTTCTGGTGCTGGCGGTAGTGACGCGTCACCGTGCCGTGCGCGGCTTCGGCTTCCACCGTCTTGCCATCCGGGGTCATCAGAACGGAGGTCATCAGGCCGAGCGAGCCGAAACCCTGGGCGACGATGTCGGACTGCACGTCACCGTCATAGTTCTTGCAGGCCCAGACGTAACCGCCGGACCACTTGAGCGCCGAGGCGACCATGTCGTCGATGAGGCGGTGTTCGTACCAGATCTTCGCTTCCTTGAACTTGTCGGCGAATTCGGCGTCGAAGACCTGCTGGAAGATGTCCTTGAAGCGGCCGTCATAGACCTTGAGGATGGTGTTCTTGGTCGAGAGATAGACCGGCACCTTGCGCTGCAGGCCGTAGTTGAACGAGGCGCGGGCGAATTCGGTGATCGAATCGTCGAGGTTGTACATGCCCATGGCGACACCGGCGGACGGGGCGTCGAACACGTCGTATTCGATTTCCTTGCCGTCTTCGCCGACGAACTTCATCGTCAGCTTGCCCTTGCCGGGGAACTTGAAGTCGGTGGCGCGGTACTGGTCGCCGAAGGCATGGCGGCCGACGATGATCGGCTTGGTCCAGCCGGGCACGAGGCGCGGCACGTTCTTGCAGATGATCGGCTCGCGGAAGATGACGCCGCCGAGGATGTTGCGGATCGTGCCGTTCGGCGACTTCCACATCTTCTTCAGCTTGAATTCCTCGACGCGGGCTTCGTCCGGCGTGATCGTGGCGCACTTGACGCCGACGCCGTGCTTCTTGATGGCGTTGGCCGCATCGATCGTCACCTGGTCGTCGGTGGCGTCGCGGTTCTCCATGCCGAGGTCGTAATATTCAAGGTCCACGTCCAGGTAGGGGTGGATCAGCTTGTCCTTGATGAACTGCCAGATGATGCGCGTCATCTCGTCGCCGTCGAGCTCGACGACGGGGTTGGCGACCTTGATCTTTGCCATGGGGAGCCTCGTGCTTGTAGGGGCGGAACGCCCGGATCGTGGACTTCAAAAGAACCGATTGGCCCTATAGCATCCGAGACCCGGAAGGCAAAGCCAACGAAGGAATGAGGCGGTTTATTTTCCGCGTCGCGCGGAATAACTTTTGCCAGAATTCCGTTTCAGGAAGGTTCGCTAGCGGTACCCGTCCGGGCAGCCGCCATCCAATGGAGAATATCATGTCGCGTTTCGGTCTCGTGGCGCTCGCCGTCCTCTTTCCCATTGCCGCGCACGCCGCCGATTTCAAGGCGCCCGTGACGGAGATCATGTCAGCAGCCACCAACAACTGGCAGGACATGGGCACCGACAGCGATACACCGCCCGACTACGTCGATTACTTCAGCGAAGATTTTTTGAAGCGCCTCTACAGCAAGGATTTCGTCACGAAATACCGCGCGGCGGCGAAATTCCCGGCCTACGACGATGGCGGCTCGCCCTTCGACTACGACCCGATCATCGGCGGCCAGGATGGCTGCGCGTTGAAGGATGTGAAGACCACCGAGGGCCAGCCCGCCAACGGCGCGGAAGACGTGACCGTGAGCTTCGACAACAGCCATTGTTTCGGCGAGCGCGCGGCCGATTGGAAGCCCGAGACGCTGGTCTTCAAGGTGATCGAAGAGGACGGCCACGCCGTCATCGACGATATCGAGCGCCCGAGCTTCGAGGAGGGCGCGTCGCTCAAGAAGGAAATGGTCGAGATCGCCGAAGCCGGCGCCAATGGCGGCAATGCGGAAAAGCCCGAGAGTGCCGAATAGCGGCTGATGCTTTTCATTTCCGGCCGTTTGTGCCAGTGAGGCGCCAACTTTCTAGGGATTTTTGGCATGGCAGGCACGAACAGCGAACGCACGATGATCGCCGAAGGACCGGCGATCATCCTCGTTCATCCGCAACTCGGTGAAAATATCGGCATGGTGGCGCGCGCCATGGCGAATTTCGGCCTGGCCGAACTGCGCCTCGTCAACCCGCGCGACGGCTGGCCGAGCGAGAAGGCAATTTCCGCCGCCAGCAAGGCCGATCATGTCATCGAGGCGGCGAAGGTCTATGCATCGCTGGAGGAGGCTGTCGCCGATCTCGAATTCGTCTATGCGACGACGGCGCGTGATCGCTACGGCTACAAGGAGGTCCGCTCGCCGGTCGTGGCGGCAGACGATCTGCGTGTTCGCTTCCGCGCCGGCGAGAAGACCGGTATCCTGTTCGGCCGCGAACGCACGGGCCTCACCAACGAGGAGATCGCGCTGGCCGACGAATTGGTGACCTTCCCGGTCAACCCCGCCTTCGCCTCGCTCAACCTCGCCCAGGCCGTTTTGCTGATGAGCTACGAGTGGATGAAGAGCGGTCTCGCCTCCGTCGAGGACACGCCCTTCGACGCGCTGCCGCAGCGCCCGGCCAAGAAGGAGGAGCTGCAGGGTCTCTTCGACCACGTGGAAGAGACGCTCGATGCGCGCGGTTATTTCCGGCCTGCCGAAAAAAAGCCAAAACTGGTGGAGAACCTGCGCGCCATTCTGACGCGTCCCTCCTTCACCGGCACGGAGATCCAGGTCTTGCGCGGCATCATTTCCTGCCTCGATCGTTTCACGCGGGAATCGCCGCGCGGCGTGACCAATCCCAACCGCACCCGCAACCGCCGGCCGAAAGAGCCCCGTGACCTCGACTAACCCAAAGCCCATATTGATGTTCGATAGCGGCATCGGTGGTCTCACCGTGCTGCGAGAGGCGCGCGTTCTGATGCCCGAACGGCATTTCATCTACGTCGCCGATGATGCGGGCTTTCCCTATGGCGGCTGGGAAGAGCCGGCACTGAAGACGCATGTCATCGACCTCTTCGGAAAACTCCTGAACGAGCACGACCCGGAAATCTGCGTGATCGCCTGCAACACAGCTTTCACGCTCGTCGGCAGCGATCTGCGCGCCGCGTTCCCGCATATGCAATTCGTCGGCACCGTGCCGGCCATCAAGCCCGCCGCCGAGCGCACCCGCTCCGGCCTCGTCTCGGTGCTCGCCACGCCCGGTACGGTCAAACGCGCCTATACGCGCGATCTCATCCAGTCCTTCGCCACACAATGCGATGTGCGCCTCGTCGGCTCGGAAAATCTTGCCCGCATGGCCGAAGCCTATATCCGTGGCGAGGCATTGCCTGACGAGGCGGTGCGCGCGGAAATCATCCCATGCTTCGTCGACGAGATTGGCCGCAAGACCGACATCGTCGTGCTCGCCTGCACGCACTACCCCTTCATGGCGAACCTCTTCCGCAAGCTCGCGCCCTGGCCGGTTGACTGGCTCGATCCGGCCGAAGCCATCGCCCGCCAGGCCCGCCGCCTCGTGCCGCCGCTGGAAATGCTGGCGCCGGGCGAAGACATCGCTGTCTTCACCTCGGGCAACCCGGACTTTTCGACGCGGCGCCTGATGCAGGGTTTTGGTCTGCGCGTCGTGTGAGACGGCTTTCCCTGTGGGTTTTTCCAAAGCGGGTCGTGACGGGCACGGATTTCGTGTTAGGGCTCTCCGGTTGCCCGGTGGCGGCCGGGCGAATCATAGATTGCAGGAACGAGGAACGGGATGAAGGTCGGCATCGACATGGGAACGGTGCAAGGCGGCGCACCGGCCAAGCTCGATATCGAGGAACTCTTGGCAACGCGCCTGCTGGTGCAGGGCAATTCGGGCTCGGGCAAGTCGCACCTTCTGCGTCGCCTGCTCGAACAGTCCGCACCCTGGGTGCAGCAGGTCATCATCGATCCCGAGGGCGACTTCGTCACGTTGTCCGATCGTTTCGGCCATGTCGTGGTCGATGGCCAGCGCACGGAAGCCGAACTGGTCGGCATCGCCACCCGTATCCGCCAGCACCGCGTTTCCTGCGTGCTCTCGCTCGAAGGCCTCGAAGCCGACGAACAGATGCGTGCGGCCGGCATTTTTCTCAACGCAATGTTCGATGCGGACCGGGACTACTGGTATCCGGTGCTCGTCGTGGTCGATGAGGCGCAGCTTTTTGCGCCCGCCGTCAGCGGTGAGGTTTCGGAAGAGGCTCGAAAACTTTCGCTCGGCGCGATGACCAACCTGATGTGCCGTGGCCGTAAACGCGGCCTTGCCGGCGTCATCGCCACGCAGCGCCTTGCCAAGCTCGCCAAGAACGTCGCGGCCGAGGCTTCCAACTTCCTGATGGGCCGCACCTTCCTCGACATCGACATGGCGCGCGCCGCCGATCTGCTCGGCCTCGACCGTCGGCAGGCGGAAATGTTCCGCGACCTGCCGCGCGGTTCCTTCGTGGCGCTGGGGCCCGCGCTGTCGCGCCGCCCGTTGCCGGTAACGATCGGCGCGGTGGAGACCTCCGCCCGCTCGACCAGCCCCAAGCTGATGCCGCTGCCGGATGCGCCGCAGGATGTCGAAGACCTGATCTTCACGCCCGACCCGGAAGAGTTTTCCCGCCCGCTGGTGCGCCGCGCGCCGCCCGCACCGCGCCCGACGACGGATATTCTTGCCGAACTGTCGCGCGCACGCCCCGAGCCGGTCCAGACGGAAACCAAGGCGCCCGCGCCGGAAATTTCCGCCGAGGAACGCGAAGGCCTGCTCGATCAGGCGCTCGCCGAAATCCTCGGTAATCCGGAAGCCGCTTTCCGCGCCGATGCCGAGTTGTTTCAGGACTTCCTCGTCCGCTGCCGCATCCGCCGCGTGCCCGGCGCGCCGCTGTCGCTGCCGGCCTTCCGTCGCAAGATGGCGGTTGCGCGTTCCGGCGTCGATGCCGATACGGCGGGAACGGAGATTTGGGGCAGGGCGCTCGACCTATCGCGCAGTGTCACCGAGGATTTGCAGGGCGTGTTTCTGCTGGTGGCGCAAGCGGCCGTGCGCGGCCTTGCCTGCCCGTCGGATGCGCGCATTGCCAGGGCCTACGGCACGCACTCCGCGCGCCGCGCGCGCCGCCTGCTCGGCTATTTCGAGGAGCAGGGGCTCGTCGTCGTGCACAGCGATCTCGCCGGCCACCGCATCGTCGCCTTCCCGGATCTCGGCTGCGAGACGCTGCCGGGCGACGCCAATGGTCCAGATCTTGTCGATTCCCACCGCGACGCGGCGGAATAGGCCGATTTCCCGGGCTTTCTTCGTTGACAGTTTTGTAAAACTCGCCTAATGACCCCGCCAACGCCGGGCAGAAATGTCCGGTGTTTCATTTGACATGTCCCGTGGATTCTCCGGTCGCGATCGTGAGAAGCCTGTCGGAGCCTCGAAAAGGTTCAGAGGAGGGCGTGTTTCCTTGAGCCGGTCCGGCAACGGGCAGGCCATAACAAGACTTAGAGGAAATGCGATGAGCAAGCGCGCTGCATCCAAGTACAAAATCGACCGCCGTATGGGCGAAAACATCTGGGGCCGTCCGAAGTCCCCGGTCAACCGCCGCGAATACGGCCCGGGCCAGCACGGCCAGCGCCGCAAGTCCAAGCTTTCGGACTTCGGTGTTCAGCTCCGCGCCAAGCAGAAGCTGAAGGGCTACTATGGCGATATCCGCGAGAAGCAGTTCCGCGCGATCTTCGCTGAAGCCGAACGCCGCAAGGGCGACACCCCGGAAAACCTGATCGGCCTGCTCGAGTCGCGTCTGGACGCGATCGTCTACCGCGCCAAGTTCGTTCCGACGGTCTTCGCTGCCCGTCAGTTCGTCAACCACGGCCACGTCAAGGTCAATGGTGTGCGCGTCAACATCGGTTCCTACCGTTGCAAGCCGGGCGACGTCATCGAAGTCAAGGAAAAGTCCAAGCAGCTCGTCACGGTTCTTGAATCCGTTGGCCTCGCTGAACGCGACGTTCCGGATTACATCGAAGTCGATCACAACAAGATGGTTGCGACCTTCGTTCGCATCCCGGTTCTCTCCGACGTGCCGTATGCCGTCGTCATGGAACCGCACCTGGTCGTCGAATTCTACTCGCGTTAATTCGCGGTCGACACCTTGCGCAATCTGGAAAAGCCGCCAAGAAATTGGCGGCTTTTTCTTTGGGGAAAATGACGGATGGATCTGCAGGGCATCATCGAAGACATCCACGCCACGCTGTCGCCTCGGCGCGGCGAGGGCAAGGTGGCGAACTATATTCCGCAGCTTGCCCATGTGGATCCGCAGAAATTCGGCATGGCCGTGGTGACGGTCGACGGCGACGTGCATCTCGTCGGCGATGCGGAAGAACCGTTTTCCATCCAGAGCATTTCCAAGGTCTTCACGCTGACGCTGGCGCTCGGCAAACACGGCGAATCGATCTGGAAGCGCGTCGGTCGCGAGCCGTCCGGCTCCGCCTTCAATTCCATCGTCCAGCTGGAGCAGGAAGGCGGCATACCGCGCAATCCCTTCATCAATGCCGGCGCCATCGCCATCACCGATCTTGTCCTCGCCGGCCATACGCCGAAGGAAGCGATCGGCGAGATCGTGCGCTTCCTGCGCTACCTGGCGGATGAAGAGGACATCATCATCGACCAGTCCGTGGCGCGCTCGGAGCAGGCGACGGGCTTCCGCAACTATGCGCTCGCCAATTTCATGCGCTCCTTCGGCAAGCTCGATCATGCGGCGGAGCTGGTGCTCGGCGTCTATTTCCATCAATGCGCGCTGGCGATGAGCTGCCGGCAGCTTGCCAAGGCCGGGCTGTTTCTCGCCAACAGCGGCACCAACCCGCTGACCGGCCACCGCGTCGTCTCGCATCTTCGGGCGCGGCGCATCAACGCCTTGATGCTGACCTGCGGCCATTATGACGGCTCGGGCGATTTCGCCTATCGCGTGGGCCTGCCGGGCAAGAGCGGTGTCGGCGGTGGGATCCTTGCCGTGGCGCCGGGAAAAGCCTCGGTCGCGGTGTGGTCGCCCGGCCTCAACGACAACGGCAACTCGCTCATCGGCTCGCTGGCGCTGGAAATGCTGGCGGCGCGTACCGGCTGGTCGGTCTTCGGGGCTTGATTGTGCCGCCGGTTCGGGGCATTGCAGGCTCATGACCTTGGCATTCGCTGAACCTGACGACGAAACCCCGGACGAAGGCCGCCATCCGCTTTTCGCGGATGCGCCGTCCAGCGTCTCCTTCAACAAGCTGCGCAAGCGCCTGCTGCGGCAGGTCCGCCAGGCGATGGATGACTTTGCCATGCTGAAGGGCCAGAAGCGCTGGCTCGTCGGCCTTTCGGGCGGCAAGGACAGTTATGGGCTGCTCGCGCTCTTGATGGACTTGCAATGGCGCGGCCTTTTGCCGGTGGAGTTGATCGCCTGCAATCTCGATCAGGGCCAGCCGAATTTTCCGAAGCATGTCTTACCGGACTACCTCGAAGCCATCGGCATCAGGCACCGTATCGAATACCGCGACACCTATTCCATCGTGAAGGAGAAGGTACCGTCGGGGGCGACCTATTGTTCGCTGTGCTCGCGGCTCAGGCGCGGCAACCTCTATCGCATCGCCCGGGAGGAGGGCTGCGATGCGCTGGTGCTCGGGCACCATCGCGAGGATATTCTCGAAACTTTCTTCATGAATTTCTTCCACGGCGGGCGGCTTGCCGCCATGCCGCCAAAACTCTTGAATGACGAAGGCGATCTCATGGTGCTGCGCCCGCTCGCCTATGCGGCGGAGGACGATCTGGCGAAATTCGCCGCTGCCATGCAGTTCCCGATCATCCCCTGCGACCTCTGCGGCTCGCAGGACGGCCTCCAGCGCAATGCGATGAAGGCGATGCTGGCGGATATCGAAACGCGCATGCCCGGCCGCAAGGATGCCATGCTGCGTGCACTCGGCCACACCAATCCCTCGCATCTTCTCGACCCCAAGCTTTTCGATTTCTCCTCCCTCGAAACGGTAAAAAGCAATGACGATTGACATCAATGCCCTGGCGCTCGTGCTTGCACAGGCGGCCGAAGCCGAAATCCGCCCGCGCTTCCGTGCGCTCGCGAAAGGCGACGTCCACACCAAGGCCGACGCGAACGATCTCGTGACGGTCGCTGATGAAGCGGCGGAGCGCTTCATCAAGCGGGAGGTGGCCGCGCAGTTTCCGGGCGTGCTGTTCGTCGGCGAGGAATCGGTCGCGGCCGACCCGGCGCTTCTGTCGAAGCTCGGCGATGCCGACACCGCCATCGTGGTCGACCCGATCGACGGCACCTTCAATTTCGCCGCCGGCGTGCCGCTCTTCGGCGTGATGGCGGCGATCGTCTCCGGTGGCGAAACCGTCGGCGGCATCATCTACGATCCGATGGGCGATGATTTCGTCATGGCCGAAAAGGGGTCCGGCGCCTGGCAGACCGGCGATCACCGCCCGGCCGTCAGGCTGAAGGCGCGCGGCGGTGCAGCGCTTGAAGACCTGACCGGTATGGCCTCAACCACCTTCCTCGATCGCGACCGTCGTGCGCGCATCCTGTCGAACCTCGCCAAGGTGGCTTTCGTCTCGAATTATCGCTGTGCCGCGCATGAATACCGCACTTTCGCCGGCGGCCACCTGCATTACCTCATGTACAACAAGCTGATGCCCTGGGATCACCTGGCCGGCACGCTGATCGCCCAGGAAGCCGGCGCCTACGCCGCCCGCTTCGATGGCTCGGCCTACCAGCCGCACCACACGGAAGGCGGCCTGCTGGTGGCACCGGACAAGGACACCTGGGAACTGCTGCGCCGCGAAGTCTTTGTCGACTGAGACGGCAGGCACCAAATGAAAAGGCCCGGTTGCCAATGGCGACCGGGCCTTTTCTTTATCTACCGCCTGTCTCAGACCGGCTTGTTATGCGCCTGAAACAGCTTTCCGCGCTCGGCGATCAGCACGAAGATCAGGCCGATGATCGAAAGCGAGAAGAAGCCGGTCACCAGCGGCAGCGCCGTGCCGTTGAACGACTGGCCGATGATCGCGCCGATGATCGTCCCGCCCGCCGTGCCCATGAAGCCGAGCACCGAGGAGGCCGTGCCGGCGACGTGGCCGAGCGGCTCCATGGCGAGCGAGTTGAAGTTGGAGCCGATCCAGCCGAACTGGAACATCGACAGCGCAAACAGCACGATGAAGATCGGGAACGGGATGTGTCCCGGCCAGACCAATGTCAGGACGAGCCAGAGCGTGTTGATCGTCAGGAAGCCCATAAGAGCGCCGTGCGACAGCTTGCGCATGCCGAACCGGCCGACCAGCTTGGCGTTGACGAAGGACGACAGCGCCATGAAGGCGGCGACGGCGGCGAAGGCGACCGGGAACCAGACGCCAAGGCCGTAGATGCCGACATAGATCTGCTGCGCGGAGTTGATGAAGCCGAAGAGTGCGCCGAAAATGAAGGTGCTGGCCAGCGTATAACAGAGCGCTACGCGGTCCGTCAGAACGATGCGGAAGCCGCCGAGGACCGAACGCACCGTGAAGGGGCGCACGTCGTCTTCATGCAGCGTTTCGGGCAGTCGGAAGTACATCCAGGCCCACACCATCAGCGCAACGACCGCCATGAAGGCGAAGATCAGGTGCCAGTTGCCGAACAGCATGACGACCTGACCGATACCCGGCGCCATGACGGGGATGACCATGAAAACCATCATGATCAGCGACATGACCTCCGCCATCGCGCGTCCGCCAAAAATGTCCCGGACGATCGAGACGGTGATGACGCGCATGGCCGCCGAGCCTATGCCCTGAATGAAGCGGACGGCAAGCAGGGCGGCAAAGCTCGGCACGAAGATCGCCGCGATCGATGAGACGACATAGATGCCGAGACCGACGAACATCGGCACGCGCCGGCCGAAGCGGTCGGAGATCGGGCCGTAGAGCAGCTGCGCGAACGCGAAGCCGATCAGATAGGCCGAGATGACATATTGGCGGTGGTTCTCGTTTTCGACGCCCAGGCTGGCGCCGATCTGCTGGAGGCCGGGTAGCATGATGTCGATGGCGAGCGCATTGAGCGCCATCAGGAAGGCCATGAGCGCAATGAATTCTATCTTGCCCATGCCTTTGAGGCGCTGGGCCGATTCGGGTGAAAGTCCAGACATATCAATTCATTCCATAAAAGAGATAAGGCGCCGCTGGGATGCGGCGCCTTTGAAAAGCTTGGCGGTCGGAAGACCGTGAAGCGTCAGGCAGCGCCCTTGATCGAAATACCCTGTTCCTGAAGGTGAGACTGCAGCTCGCCGGACTGGAACATTTCACGCACGATGTCGCAACCGCCGATGAATTCACCCTTCACATAAAGCTGCGGGATGGTCGGCCAGTTGGAATAATCCTTGATGCCCTGGCGGATATCGGCATCGGCGAGCACGTTTATGCCCTTATAATCCACACCCACGTAATCGAGGATCTGCACGACCTGGCCGGAGAACCCGCACTGCGGAAATTCCGGCGTGCCCTTGAGGAACAGGACGACGTCGTTGGTCTTCACTTCGTTGGCGATGAAATCGTGGATGCCGCTCATAGTCGTATTCCCTAGCAAATCGGCTTCAAGGGCCGATGCGATGAACCATGCGCCCTAAATAACAACCTCGGGTGACAAATGCCAGAAGGCCGTCAGGAAAAAGTACGAGGGGTTACCTTAGCAAACCTTGGGTGTTGCGCCGTTGCCGCGCCTATTGCGTGCCGTCGCAGCGGCTTGCGCCGGTGGCCGTGATGCCGCCATCGGCGAAATCCAGGGTCTTTTCAACCGTGATGACCGTGCCGAAACCGTTTGCCTGAAACTCCGCGAAGCCAGGGCAGGTGTCGGGCGTACCCTCGACCGTGCGCTCCCAGAAGACGAGCTTGCCGTTGCGAACCTCGAAGGCATCGGAGGGCACATCGAGCAGCACCGTGCCTCTGTCCAGATCGTGCACGACGACATCGCCCTGCGGGCCGGTCGAGCGGCTCAGCACGAGGATATTGCCATCCAGCGCATAGAACCAGAGGGGATCGCCGGGTTTGCCGATGACGTCGTCCGCTTCATCCGGGTCGAACCGGCAAGCTGACGACGCGCTCGGCTCGATGGCCTTCACCGCGATCTGCGCGCCGGGTTCTTCGCCATAGGCTTTCACGGCGACGCGATAGCTGTCGCTGGAATGGCACTCGACCTCCTGCGCTGCCGCGGGCAAAGCAAGGAGGCACAGGCCAAGCGAGAGGATGGCAAGCTTCATGGCGGGACCTAAGGGCTGGATCAGCGGCTGCGCTGGCGGGAGCGACTGGCCGCCGTGCGCCGGCGGCTCGTCTGT
Source organism: Shinella sp. M31 (assembly GCF_049199205.1). NCBI lineage: Bacteria > Pseudomonadati > Pseudomonadota > Alphaproteobacteria > Hyphomicrobiales > Rhizobiaceae > Shinella > Shinella sp. M31. The sequence goes on from NZ_JBLZPH010000064.1 coordinate 12,231, forward strand.
TTGCGGGCCGGCTTCAGCGCGGCCTCGATGATATCGCCGAGGATGCCGCCGGAGGCCTTCTTGCGCGTTGTCGTCTTGCGGCGCGTGCGCTTGGTGGTCGTCGTCTTGCGCACGCCGGTCTTCTTCAGCACCTCTTTCAGGGCTGCATCGATCACGCCGGAAACGAGTTCATCGAGAAGGCCCGCCATGGCGGATCAGTCCGGAATGGAGGTCTGCAGGGCAAGGGCGTGCAGGACGCCGCCCATATTGCCCTTCAACGCGTCGTAGACCATCTGGTGCTGCTGCACGCGGGTCTTGCCGCGGAAGGCTTCCGCGACGACCTCGGCTGCATAATGGTCGCCGTCGCCGGCAAGATCGCGGATGACCACCTTCGCTCCGGGGATGCCGGATTTGATGAGGTCTTCGATATCGCCGGGTGACATGGCCATGAAACTGCTCCCTTATTTATTCTGCGGCGGCAGCGGCGGTGCCGTTGCCATCCATGAAATCAGGGAACCACGATTCATGGGTGTTGCGCAATTGCTCAATCGGCAGCGAGAACAGGCCATCCACGGCAAGCGCATCGCCACCGACCGTGCCGAGACGGCGGAACGGCACGCCGGCACCCTCCGCGTTGGCCGAAACGAAGTTGGCGAGGTCGGCGGGAACCGCGATCACGTAGCGGGCCTGGTCTTCGCCGAAGAGCAGCGCATGGGCAGGGCCGTTCGATTGCGAAAGATCGACCTTGGCGCCCTTGCCGGAGGCCATGGCCATTTCGGCGAGCGCGACCGCGAGGCCGCCCGAGGAAATGTCGTGGCAGGCCGTGACCTGGCCGTTGCGGATGGCCGAGCGCACGAAATCGCCGTTGCGGCGTTCCGCGTGCAGGTCCACTTCCGGTGCCGGGCCGTCGATCTTGCCGACAACATCGCGCAAGTAGACGGACTGGCCGAGATGGCTGCCGTCGGTGCCGATGAGGATCAGCTGGTCGCCGTCCCTGGCGCCGCCGATCTTGGCCATGACGGACCAGTCGGGCAGCAGGCCGACGCCGGCAATGGTCGGGGTCGGCAGGATCGCGATGCCGTTCGTCTCGTTGTAGAGCGAGACGTTGCCGGAGACGATCGGGAAATCGAGCGCGCGGCAGGCTTCGCCGATGCCCTGGATGGCCTTGACGAACTGGCCCATGATCTCCGGCTTTTCCGGATTGCCGAAGTTCAGGTTGTCGGTAGAGGCGAGCGGCTCGGCGCCGGTCGCGGTGATGTTGCGCCAGCATTCGGCCACGGCCTGCTTGCCGCCTTCGAACGGGTCGGCCTCGACATAACGCGGGGTGACGTCGGAGGAGAAGGCAAGCGCCTTCGACGCATGGCCTTCGACGCGCACGACGCCGGCATCGCCGCCGGGGATCTGCAGGGAATTGCCTTGGATCAGCGTGTCGTACTGTTCGTAGACCCAGCGGCGGCTCGACTGGTTCGGCGAACCGACCAGCTTCAGCACGGCCTCGCCGTAATTGGCGGGCTCTTCCACCAGATTGGCCGGCAGCGGCGCGGGCTTGCCCGGTTCGCGCCAGGGGCGGTCGTATTCCGGGGCCTGGTCGCCCAGGTCCTTGATCGGCAGGTTTGCGACTTCCCCGCCCTGGTGCAGGATGCGGAAACGCAGGTCATCCGTCGTATAGCCGACGATGGCGAAGGCGAGGCCCCACTTGACGAAGATCGCCTTGGCGACCTCTTCCTTGGCGGGCTCGAGAACCATGAGCATGCGCTCCTGGCTTTCCGACAGCATCATCTCATAGGCCGTCATCTGTTCTTCGCGAACCGGGACGAGATCGAGGTTCAGCTCGATACCGAGGTCGCCCTTGGCGCCCATCTCGACGGCCGAGCAGGTGAGACCGGCCGCACCCATGTCCTGGATGGCGATGACGGCGCCGGTCTGCATCAGCTCGAGGCAGGCTTCCAGCAGGCACTTTTCGGTGAAGGGGTCGCCGACCTGCACGGTGGGGCGCTTCTCTTCGATGGATGCATCGAATTCCGCCGATGCCATGGTCGCGCCGCCCACGCCGTCACGGCCGGTCTTGGCACCGAGATAGACGACCGGCAGGCCGACGCCCTTGGCTTCCGAGAGGAAGATGGCGTTCGACTTGGCAAGGCCGGCAGCAAAGGCGTTGACGAGGATGTTGCCGTTATAGCGCGGATCGAATTCGACCTCGCCGCCGACAGTCGGGACGCCAAAGGAATTGCCGTAGCCGCCGACACCGGCGACGACGCCGGAAACGAGGTGGCGGGTCTTCGGATGGCCGGGCTCACCGAAGCGCAGCGCGTTCATCGCCGCGACCGGGCGTGCGCCCATGGTGAAGACGTCGCGCAGGATGCCGCCGACCCCGGTCGCCGCACCCTGGTAGGGCTCGATATAGGACGGGTGGTTGTGGCTCTCCATCTTGAAGACCACGCAGTCGCCGTCATTGATATCGACGACGCCGGCATTTTCGCCCGGCCCCTGGATGACGCGCGGCCCCTTGGTCGGCAGCGTGCGCAGCCAGCGCTTGGAGGACTTGTACGAGCAGTGCTCGTTCCACATGGCCGAGAAGATGCCGAGTTCGGTGAAGGTCGGCTCGCGGCCGATCAGCGAGAGGATGCGGTCGTATTCATCCGGCTTCAGCCCGTGGGCGGCAATCAGCTCCGGGGTGATCGGGCGGGTGTTCGAAATGGTCATCGTCGCTCGTCTTGTCGTGGAGGGCAGGATTGCCGTCTCTTTAACCCAAGCCGACTGTCAGCGCGACAGGAAAATGACCGCCAAACACAGGCAAACGCGGCTTTCAGGCCGGGCTGTCATAACCCGTCGGGGCGTTTTCGAGCAGCCGACGCAACCGCATCAAGCCGGCGGCGACTTCTCCGCGGTCCACCGGCGAAGAGAGGCCGATGCGCACGCGGTGAAAGGTCTTTTCCGAGCGGCCGGCTTTGAATTCGTCCTCGTCGTCGATGAGAATGTCCTCGGCGAAGGCCGCCTGCCGGAAGGTGCCCGACAGCCAGGGATCCGGCAGCTTCAGCCACAGGAACGGCACGCGCGGATGCGAGTTGAAATCCAGCCCCTCGAAGATTCTTCGCGCCTGCGCCTCGCGGATACTGACTTCCTCGGAGACCTTTGTGCGGATGGCATCGGCCATGCCCGATAGGACGAGGCGGGCGGCGAGCTCGGCGAGCAGGAAGGGCAGCCCGCCACTCACCATCTTGTGGGCGATGCGCACGCGTTGCGCCAGATGCGGCGGGCAGGCGATCCAGCCGCCGCGCACCCCGGCCGCCACACTCTTCGACAGGCCCCCCACGAGGAATGTACGCTCGGGCGCGATTTCGGCCAGCAGCGGAATGCCGTTGTCGGCCGTCGCGCCATAGAGATTGTCCTCCACAAGGAAGACATTGTGCCGCTTGGCAATGGCGGCAATCGTCCGGCGGCGCTCCTCCGGCATGGTGACGAGCGTGGGGTTCTGAGCCCCGGACATCAGGAAAGCGAGCTTGGGGTGCTGCTGCACGCAGATCCGCTCGAAATCCTCAGGGATAACACCGTGGGCGTCGGAATCGACCAGCGCGGTCTGGCGGCCGAGCAGGGCGGTGCCGCGGCTGACCTGAGAATAGGTGACATGTTCGAAAACGATGCGGTCGCCAGGCGCAGTGATGACCGAAACGGCGGCGATGACGGCGGCATGCGCCCCGAGTGTCGGCACGATGCTTTCCTGCGCAGGCTGCCAGTCGCCGCGCTTCAGCCATTGGCAACCGGCCTCCAGCCAATGCGCCGGAAAATTCCGGGTATAGCTCGAAATCTCGTTCGGCTGCTCGCGGCAGATGGCCGAGAGGATATCGGTGACAATGGCCGATTGTCCCACATCCGTGGCGGCTGTCGTATCGAAGCGCAGCTTGCCGGGCGGTGCGTTGGTGGCGCGGGTGCCGACGAGGCGGGCGGTGACCGGGTCGATGCCCGAGGCCGTATCGTCATTGTCGGGCGACCCGAGGACATAGGTGCCACGTCCGACTTCGCCGCTGACGAGGCCGCGTTCGCGTACCATGCTGTAGGCGCGGCTGACCGTACCGATTGTCACCCCGATATCGTAAGCGAGGTTGCGCTGCGGCGGCAGTTTGCTGCCGGAGGCGAGGGCGCCCGTGTTGATCGCCTGCTCGATCTGGTCGGCGATGCGGACATAGAGGGGGCCGTCGGAAGCCTGAAGATTGGGGAGCCAATTTGTCATGGTGGCAATTCTTATATTGCACCATTCATGAAGTCAATTATCTCCTGAATGCACCGATTGTCACGCTCCCGGTGGTGATCGTAGGAGAAATTCTATGACAATTGATACAATCTTCGTAGCGGGCACCGTCAAGCGCCCAAAATCTACCCATGGACCGCTCTATAGGTCATGGCTTGCTGTGCGGATGTGGCGGCTGAAGCGCCGCACGCGCCAAGCCCTGATCGAGATGACGGAGGATCAGTTGCGCGATATCGGCATCACCCGCAAAGAGGCGCAGCGCGAGATCGGCAAGTCGTTCTATTGGGATTGAGGGCTGCTTAGCAGCCCTTGCCACCCGCCGCCCAGCGCTGGACGTCGGTCGCAATGCGCGCGCCGACCGGTTCGGCCATCAGCGGGCCGAAGGCATCGAGCTTGGCCGGGCTGCCTTCCGCCTGCACGACGAGCAGCGGCCGTGATTCCGGCGAGTTGCGGTGGACGACGAGAATGCGCGGCCGGCCGGAGAAGGAGTTCAGCTCCGGTGCCAGGCGATAGGCCTTGAAGGCCGGGTCACCCGACTTGAACCAGCAGCTGTTGGCACCGAGCGCCACGCGTTCCATCGTCGGCAGCGCGCCGCCATTGGCCTTCGGCGGCAGCGTCTTCGTCTGGCAGGCCGCCAGAGCCGCAGCGGCAACGAGCGGCAGGAGAAGCTTGGCGGAGAGACGAGGGCGCATGGAAAGCCTTTCGGGTATGGACATGCGCCCTTGATAACAACGGCGGGTTAAGCAGCGATTACGTCGAGTACCGATGCGAAGAGCCCGCGGCCGTCGGAACCGCCATGGGCGGCCTCGATGAGGTTTTCCGGGTGCGGCATCAGGCCAAGCACGTTGCCCTGGGCGTTCATGACGCCGGCAATGTCGTTGATCGAGCCGTTCGGGTTGGTACCTTCGGCGTAGCGGAACACGACCTGGCCGTTGCCCTCGATGGCGGCGAGCGTCTCGGCATCGGCGAAGAAGTTGCCGTCATGGTGCGCGACGGGGCAGCGGATGATCTGGCCCTTGTCGTAAGCGCGGGTGAAGTCGGTCTCGGCGTTCGCCACTTCCAGCTTCACTTCGCGGCAGACGAATTTCAGCGAGGCATTGCGCATCAGAGCGCCCGGAAGTAGGCCAGCCTCGAGCAGGATCTGGAAGCCGTTGCAAACGCCCAGAACCTTCACGCCGGCTTCGGCCTTCGCCTTGATCGCCTGCATAACGGGCATGCGGGCGGCAATGGCCCCGCAGCGGAGGTAATCGCCATAGGAGAAGCCGCCGGGGATGACGATGAGGTCGACATCCGGCAGGTCCGTTTCCGTCTGCCAGACGGTGACCGGCGCGGTGCCGGAAATCTTGGTCAACGCCGCGATCATGTCGCGGTCACGGTTGAGGCCGGGGAGCTGGACGACGGCGGACTTCATGGGTGTGGTTCAAACCTTGCCTGGGCCTCGGCGAGTTCACGCAGTTCGAGGCGTTTTTCGATATGGTCGAGACGCTGGTCCATTTGGGCCATGGAGCCCCGCATGCTGTTAACGTCACCCTGTAGATTGTGAATCTGGCCCCGGATGAAAAGATTGTCGCTTCGCAGCTCATTGATGGCGTTATCAATTTTGTCGAAGCGCGTATGCATTCGGCGAAGCAATTCGTGCAGCAAGTCCTGTATTACAACTTCGGCCATTGTCGCCTCCTCAACCATTAAGAGAGGGCGATAGTATAGTTCTCGATTACCGTGTTGGCCAGAAGCTTCTCGCACATGGCCTTGAGGTCGGCTTCGGCCTTGGCGCGGTCGGCGGTGGCGAGTTCGAGGTCGAATACCTTGCCCTGGCGGATGCCGCCGACGCCTTCGAAGCCGAGGCTGCCGAGCGCGCCTTCGATGGCTTTGCCCTGCGGGTCCAGAACGCCGTTCTTGAGCGTGACCGTTACGCGTGCCTTGATCATGTCTTCCTCTTCAAACCAAAACTCTGAACGCCGCGTACGGCGATATTACTTCACCAGGACGGGGCCGGTGCCGCGCGGGGGCTCGTTCTCGTTGATGATGCCGAGACGGCGGGCGACTTCCTGATAGGCTTCGAGAAGCCCGCCGAGATCGCGGCGGAAGCGGTCCTTGTCCATCTTTTCCTGGGTTGCGATGTCCCACAGGCGGCAGCTGTCGGGCGAAATCTCGTCGGCGATGATGATGCGCATCATGTCGCCTTCGAAGAGCCGGCCGCATTCGATCTTGAAATCGACGAGCTGGATGCCGACGCCGAGGAACAGGCCGGAGAGGAAGTCGTTGACGCGGATGGCGAGCGCCATGATGTCGTCGAGCTCCTGCGGGCTTGCCCAGCCGAAGGCCGTGATGTGCTCTTCGGAGACCATCGGATCTTCGAGCGCATCGGCCTTGAAATAGAATTCGATGATCGAGCGCGGCAGCACGGTGCCTTCCTCGATACCGAGGCGCTTGGAGAGCGAGCCGGCGGCGACGTTGCGCACGACGACTTCGAGCGGGATGATCTCGACTTCCTTGATCAGCTGCTCGCGCATGTTCAGGCGGCGGATGAAATGGGTCGGAATGCCCATCTTGTTCAGCTGGGTGAACAGATATTCGGAGATCCGGTTGTTGAGCACACCCTTGCCGTCGATGACATCGTGCTTCTTCTTGTTGAAGGCGGTCGCATCGTCCTTGAAGAACTGGATCAGCGTGCCCGGCTCAGGGCCCTCATAAAGGATCTTGCCCTTGCCCTCGTAGATACGGCGGCGACGGTTCATGGATTTGTCTCTGCTGTTGGCGCGCTTGGGCCCGCGCACATATCGTTCTTTTGCGCTCCCATAAACGAAATGCCGCAGTTTAACAATCGCCGTGAGGCCCGATCCCCCGTTTTCCGGCCTTCCGCCAAGTTTCAGTGGCGGCGAAAGTTCGCATTGCACTTTTGTCGTCGTTTTGATTTATGGGCGTGGAAGCCTAACGGTGAGAGAATCTACGGGAGTCATAGATGACCAGCATGCAGGATCGGGAAAAGGCCTTCGAGGCCAAGTTCGCGCTGGACGAGGAACTGCGCTTCAAGGCCGAAGCACGCCGCAACAAGCTGGTCGGCCTGTGGGCTGCCGGCCTGCTCGGCAAGACCGCTGAAGAGGCGGACGCCTATGCCAAGGAGGTCGTTGCCGCAGACTTCGAGGAAGTCGGCCATGAAGACGTCGTGCGCAAGGTGAAGGCCGATCTCGACGCCGGCGGCGTTGCCCGCAGCGAAGACGAGATCCGCGTTCAGATGATCGAGCTTCTTGCCGTTGCGATCTCGCAGCTCGAAGCCAAGTAATCGCGTCGCATCGTACTGATTTGAAAAGCCGTCCGGTTCTGCCGGGCGGCTTTTTGTTGCGCTTGAAGCTAGCGGTTAACGGCGCGGCGGACTTCGTTCTGGAGGTCGCGCACATTGCCCGCCTCGAGCCGCCATTCTTCGCGCCGCACGAAATCCGGAATGGCCTGTGCCGGCATGGGCCGGGCGAGCGCATAGCCTTGCAGGATGTCGCAGCCGAGATCGCGCATGATGGCGACGTGGGCCGGCGTCTCGACACCTTCGGCGACGACCTCGATGTTGAGGGAACGGCCGATCTCGACGATGGTGCCCACCAGCTTACGCTGGCCCGGCGAGCGGCTCACCGGCTTGACGAGCTGGCGGTCGATCTTCAGCCGGCGCGGGCTGAGCTTCATCAGGCTGACGATGGAGGCGTGGCCGGTGCCGAAATCGTCGATTTCGATATCGATGCCGAGCTTGCGCATCTCCGCGAGGTTTTCCAGCACGGTACGGTCGCAATCGTCGAGGAAGATCGACTCCAGGAGTTCGAAGGACAGCGACCGGGGTTTGATATCCAGCGTGCGTAGCGAGCGGGCGAGCTCGGGATCATGCAGGCGCTTGGACGAGACATTCGCCGAGATCTTGTCAATGCCCAGTCCGAGCGACTGCCATGCGTCGAAATCCGCGAGCGACTTTTCCAGCACGATCCGATCGATCGTGGCGACGCAATCGAGATCCTCGGCGATCTTCAGGAAGGTATCGGGCGCGAGGATACCGCGTGTCGGATGATCCCAGCGCGCCAGGGTCTCGACGCCGGTTATATCGAGCGTGCGGGCGCAGAATTGCGGCTGGTAATAGGGCAGAAAGCGGCTCTGCTCGATGCCGGACAGGATTTCGTCGGCGGTCTGCTTGTTGACGATGATCTGCGCCTGGAAGTCGCTGGTGAAGAACTCGTGCCGGCTGCGGCCGCGGTTTTTGGCGCGGTAGAGCGCAAGGTCGGCATTGACGAGCAGCTGCTTGGCGTCAATCGCCGCGCCAGACTGGCTGGCAATGCCGACGGAGGCGCCGAAACGGCAGATATGGCCGTTGAAGGTCACCGGCTTGCGCATCGCCTCGACGATCGCCTCGGCGAGCACCGCGAGATTGCGCCCGTTCGGCCCGGAGGAGAGGAACACGAATTCGTCGCCGCCGATGCGGGCGACAAAATCGCCGTCCCCCTTCAGCTCCCGCAGCACGCCGGCGGCATGGATCAGCATCTGGTCGCCGGCGAGATGGCCGAGCGTGTCGTTGATTTCCTTGAAGCGGTCGAGATCGATATGCAGCACGGCGAGGCGGCTGCCGGTTCGCTGCGCTTCGCTTGCGGCCTCCTCGATGGTCGCGTCCAGATAGCGCCGGTTGGGCAAGCCGGTCAGGTGATCGTGCAGCGCGGTGTATTCGATACGCGCCTTGGCGCTTTCGAGTTCGCCGGAGCGGGCCTCGGCCAGCTCCTTGGCGCGCGTCAGTTCTTCCTGCAGCTCGACGTCTTCGGTCACGTCCCAGTTGGCGCCGATAAGGCGGGGCACGCCGCTTGTATCGATATAATGGGCAGATCGCCCGCGCAGGTGGCGGATCTCGCCGTCGCCCCTGATGATACGGAATTCGTTGGCGAAATCCTTGCCGTTGAAAACCCCGTCCTGGACCTTGGCCGTGGCCTTGCTCTGGTCGTGCGGATGCAGTGCGCGTTCCCAGGTCGTGGCATTGGGCGTCTCCGTCAGGCCGTACATCTCGACCATGCGGTCGTCCCACTGGACTTCGCTGGTCTTGAGATTGACTTCGAAGACGCCGATGCGCGAGACATCGAGCGCCAGTTCGAGGCGGCGCGACATCTGGGCGAGGCGTTCTTCCGCCTCCTTGCGCTCGGTAATGTCGGTGTCGGTGCCGGCGATGCGGCTCGGCTTGCCGTCCGCGCCATATTCCACCACAGCGCCGCGGCTTTCGATCCAGACCCAGTGGCCTTCCTTGTGCCGTTCGCGATAGGAAAAGACGCTGAACGGCGTCTGGCCGGTTTCCTGCTTTTTGATCTCCGCGATGACATGCGCCCGGTCGTCGGGATGCACGCTGTGGATCCAGCTTTCCAGCGAGCTGTCGATCGCGTCGTCCGGCTGAAGGCCGCGTATGGCGCGCCACTGGCGGGAGTAAAAGAGATCGCCGCGAGAGAAATCGTGGTCCCAGACGCCTTGTCCGGCGGATTCCAGCGCATGGTTCCAGCGCGCCTCGCGCTCGGCGAGTTCCAGCGCATTGCGCTTGCGTTCATCGATATCGATGATCTGCACGATCATCGCGGGCGGTATGCCTTCGCCGGGCAGGGCAGGCGGCTCTATGAAGGACGCCAGAACCCAGAATTCACTGTTGTCAGGCCTTTGAAGGCGGATTTCCCAGGGAGCCTGTTCAGCCGATCTGGGGCGCATCGCGTAGGCGATGATCGAGCGATCCTTGGCGGAGACGCAAGCGTCGAAACGAGGCAGGTCTTCGAGTGCGGAAACGGCAAAGGAACGCAGCAGCGTGGCATTCGCGTCGACGATACGGCCTTCCGCATCCAGAGCCGCGAAGCCGAAGCCGGATCGCGCGAAAAGCTGGCGATACAGCGGTTCACGTTCCGTTTTTTCCACGGCGATGGAGGTCGAACCGGGCGGTTTGGCCATGAAACGCGGCGCCTGCAAAGAACTCAATCGGCGCAGCGTGCAGGATTTCTATGAAATTCCTCTTAATGGCGAAAGGCGGGGCGCCGTCAAGCCGGGGGCTTGAGCTTGCTCAGGAACTGCGCGAACACCATGGTTCCCTCCGGCCAGGGGCCATGGCCGGATGCCGTGTTGATATGCCCGGCCTCGCCGGCATCGAGCAGCAGCGCCCCCCAGGCGGCGGCGATGTCGTCCGCATGCTCATAGGCCCCGAACGGATCGTTGCGGCTGGCGACGACAAGCGACGGGAAGACGAGGGGCTCGCGCGAATAGGGGCCGAAGGACGTCAGATGCGCCGGTTCGATATCCGGCTTGGTGAGATCCGGCGGCGCGACAAGGAACGCGCCGGCCACCTTGTTGCCGAGATGCGGCGCGGCATGGATCGCTGCCGCGACCCCCAGTGAGTGAGCAACCAGCACGACAGGCTTGGAGGCCGCCGCGACTTCATCGACAATCCGCTGCACCCAGTCTTCGCGCACCGGCTTTTCCCATTCCGCCTGCTCGACGCGGCGCGCCGAGCCGAGCTTGGACTGCCAGCGGCTCTGCCAATGGTCGGGGCCGGAATTGGTGTGGCCGGGAACGATGAGGATGTCTGCTTCTGAGGCTTTCATGCGCCGGATGTGCGTTCACGAAAGGCTGAAGTCAAGAGGGTGGGACAAATCGGCCCGGCGGGTGTATGATTGCGCCCTCAATGCCAATCACGGCTCACCGTGGCGGCGGACAATTGCCCTCCACACGCGCTGACGCGGTGACGGTTGAAAACCGGCAGGAGGAATGGTCATGACGACTTTTCATGTGATGGCGGGCGCCAGTGACATGGTGGCGCGTCCCGCCGTGCGGCGGATCGGATTGCCCGATATTGGCGACGCGCTGGCGCGTGGCTTCGACGACTTTCGCGCCAAACCGTCCCATTACGTTTTCCTGAGCCTTATCTATCCGATCTCGGGCGTCGTGCTCGTCACCTGGAGTTCGGGTGCGAACATGTTGCCGCTGATCTTTCCGTTGATTGCGGGTTTCGCGCTGCTTGGTCCGTTTCTTGCGCTCGGCCTCTACGAGATCAGCCGGCGGCGCGAGCGCGGCATGGATACATCCTGGCGTCACGCGCTGGAGGTGCGCCATTCGCCGGCCTTGCCGTCCATCCTCGCCGTCGGCGCCATGCTGACGGTGCTGTTCGTGGCCTGGCTGGTCTTTGCCCAGATGCTCTATACCAGCCTGTTCGGGCCGGAGCCGCCGCGCTCACTGGCGCTCTTCCTCGCCTCGATCTTCAGCTCCGAAAACGGGTTGCTCCTGATGCTGGCGGGCAATGCCATCGGCTTCTGCTTCGCGCTGGTCGTGCTCGCGACGACCGTCATCGCCTTTCCGCTGATGCTCGACCGGGATGTCGGTGCTATCGCCGCCATCGAGACATCGTTGCGTGCGACACTCGTCAATCCGCTGCCGATCGCCTGCTGGGGTCTCATCGTCGCGGCATTGCTGATTGTCGGCACGATCCCGCTTTTCGTCGGGCTTGCCGTGATCATGCCGATCCTCGGTCACGCCACATGGCATCTCTACCGCAAGATCGTCGCTGACGAGGGATAGTTCGGTTCCGGGGGCGGCACCGTAAGGAGGAGAGCGGAGACCGCCCGCCAGAGGGGAG
>NZ_JBLZPH010000064.1:24118-42786 GCF_049199205.1 Shinella sp. M31
CGCTACAATTCAGCCTGATCAGACCGTGCCGAAGACGCGGCGGAAGATCGTGTCGACGTGCTTGGTGTGATAGCCCAAGTCGAACTTTTCGCGGATTTGCTCTTCGGTGAGGGCGGCGCGCACTTCGGTGTCGGCCAGCAGTTCCTCGAGAAAGTCCTTGCCCTGTTCCCAGACCTTCATCGCGTTGCGCTGTACGAGGCGGTAGGAATCCTCGCGCGACACGCCGGCTTGCGTGAGTGCCAGCAGGACGCGCTGGGAGTGAACGAGGCCGCGGAACTTGTTGAGGTTCTTCAGCATGTTATCCGGATAGATCACCAGCTTCTCGATGACGCCGGCAAGCCGGTTCAGCGCGAAATCGAGCGTAATGGTCGTGTCCGGGCCAATGCCGCGCTCGACGCTGGAGTGGGAAATGTCGCGCTCATGCCAGAGTGCCACGTTTTCCATGGCGGGCGTCACGGCCATGCGCACGAGGCGGGCGAGGCCCGTGAGGTTTTCGGTCAGCACCGGGTTGCGCTTGTGCGGCATGGCCGACGAACCCTTCTGGCCCGGCGAGAAGAACTCTTCGGCTTCCAGCACTTCCGTGCGCTGCATGTGGCGGATTTCGATCGCGACGTTCTCGATCGACGAGGCGATGACGCCGAGCGTGGCGAAGAACATGGCGTGGCGGTCGCGCGGGATGACCTGCGTGGAGACGGGCTCGGGCGTCAGGCCGAGCTTGGCGCAGACATGCTCTTCGACATACGGATCGATATTGGCGAAGGTGCCGACGGCGCCCGAGATCGCGCCGGTCGCGATTTCCGCGCGCGCGGCGATGAGGCGGGCGCGGTTGCGGTCCATCTCGGCATAGAAGCGGGCGAGCGTCAGGCCCATCGTCGTCGGCTCGGCATGGATGCCGTGGCTGCGGCCGATGCGGATCGTGTCCTTGTGCTCGAAGGCGCGGGTTTTCAGCGCCGCCAGCACGCGGTCGATGCCCGCCAGCAGGATATCGGCGGCGCGCACCAGCTGAATGTTGAAGGTCGTGTCCAGCACGTCGGACGAGGTCATGCCCTGGTGCACGAAGCGGCTATCGGGGCCGACGAATTCCGAGAGGTGCGTCAGGAAGGCGATGACGTCATGCTTGGTGACGGCCTCGATCTCGTCGATGCGGGCAACGTCGAATTCCGCCTTGCCACCCTTTTCCCAGATCGTTTCGGCCGCCGATTTCGGGATGACGCCGAGTTCCGCCAGCGCATCGCAGGCATAGGCTTCGATTTCGAACCAGATGCGGAACTTCGTTTCGGGCGACCAGATGGCGACCATGTCCGGTCGGGAATAGCGAGGGATCATCGGTTCTAGACTTTCCTTGGGAGGGTGGGAATTGCCGCCGCTTTAGCAAAGATGGCCGGCAAGCTCAACGCCGGCGCGGTCAATGCCGGGAAAGGGGTATGGAACGGGGCATGGCGCGGGCGAGCCACAGGCTGGCACCGGCCAGGACCGGCAGGCCGACCGGCAGATAGAGACGCAGGCCCATGACGAGGAACTGGTAGGTGGCCCCGGCCGACGTGAAGAGGAACTGATAGACCCAGACACGCGTGCCGAAGGGCTGGTGCCAGCGCGCATAGAACAGCCGGTAGTCCATCGCGAACCAGAAGGCCGTCAGGGCGACCGTCGCGAGGCTGAGCAGGGCGAAATGGGCAGCAAAGCGCGTCTCGGTGCCGCGGCTGCGCGTCAAAAGGCGGGCAATCGGCAAGGCGATCAGCCAGGCGCAAAGCCCACCCGCGAAATAGATGAGAAGCAGCTTTTCGAGATGAAAATTCGCGTCGCGGCCTTCCATATGCAGGGAAAGGAAGGCGCAGGCCACCATCAGCAGGCCCCAGGCGACCGCCCCGCCGAGGCAGAGCGCAAGCGAGGGGAAGACGGGTATGCGCGCGCTGCCGAAGGGCGTCGTGGATACGGGTGCGCCCATGTCAGGGCCGGAAGGGCACGGCGATCCAGCGGCCGTCGGCACCCTCGAAGCCGAAGCTGCGAACGAGGACCAGCGCCACATGGACAGGTTCGGCGGCCAGCGGATGAAAGGTCATGGCGCCCGAAATCTGGTAGGAGAGCGGGCAGGCGCGGCTGTCGGGCACGCGCGTGTCCTCGTGCAGCACCGTGTCGGCCGCTTCGCCGTCGCGCTTGACGAGTTTCAGGCGAAAGCCCTTGCCGCCGTCGGGCGTGATGCCCTCGCAGTTTTTCGACACCGGCAGCGGGATATCGTCGAGCGCCAGCGCATAGCTGCCGCCCGGTGTCGGCTCGACCGCGTAAGGTCGGTACTCGATGCGGTTCCGGTCGGCGCCGACTTCGCCCATCGGATTGAAGGCGGCGAGAACGCCGGCATTGTCGAGCACCTTGTGCTCGGCAATCAGCGCCTTCGCCTTGTCGTGGCTTTCCGCCCGCGCCTTGCCGAGGCCAGCCGCCTCATCGTCGATGCGCACGCGGATCGGCGTGCCCTTGAGATAGGCGTCCTTCTCGGTATCGATGAAATAGACGGTGGAATAGGGAAAGCCGGAACCGTCCTGCACCCCGAATTCCTCGAAGGCGAAGACTTTGCCATCCGGCGAAAAGCCGAGCGGCTGGAAACTCGCGAAATCGCCGGCCGAGGCGGTGGCCGCCGTCAGCAGGGAGCCGAGCAGGATAGCCGCCGCTTTCCGCACCATCGTCACGCCCGCGCACCCTCCGCATTGCTGCGCAGAGTGTCGATGGTTTTGCGATAGGCGTCAACATGACCGCCCGAGAAGATGGCCGAACCGGCGACGAAGACGTTGGCGCCGGAGGCGGCCGGCAGGGCGATCGTATCGACAGCGATGCCGCCGTCGACCTGGATTTCGATTGGCCGGTCGCCGACCATCTTCTTCACGCGGCGCAGCTTTTCCTGCATGGCCGGGATGAACTTCTGGCCGCCGAAGCCCGGATTGACCGTCATGACGAGGATCAGGTCGATCTTGTCGAGCAGGTAGTCGAGCACGCTTTCCGAGGTGGCCGGGTTGATCGCCACGCCGGCACGCTTGCCGAGCGCGCGGATCGCCTGCAGCGAGCGGTCGAGATGCGGGCCGGCCTCGGCATGCACGGTAATGCCGTCGCAGCCGGCCTTGGCGAAGGCTTCGAGATAGGGATCGGCGGGCGAAATCATCAGGTGGCAGTCGAAGAAGGCGTCGGTGTGCGGGCGCAGCGACTTAATGACATCGGGGCCGAAGGAAATGTTCGGCACGAAATGGCCGTCCATGATGTCGAGATGAATCCAGTCCGCGCCGGCTGCGACGACATCTCGCACTTCCTGGCCGAGCTTGGCGTAGTCGGCGGCGAGGATGGAAGGGGCGATCCGCATGGGAAGGGTCATGTCAGGCTCCGTGGGCAGGGATTTTGCCGTCGCCATATCATCCCCGGCAGGGGGGAACAACGGGCGAATTTACCGCCCCGCCCAGCTTGGCAGCACATCGCCCTCCATCGGCGTCGCATCGTGCACGCCGCGGGCGATGGCGCGCGCCATGGTAGAGGCGGCGGCGGCGCAGAGCGTGATGAAATCCTCCGGTGCCGGCGTGCGGCCGCTTTTGCCGGTGGCAAGCGCGAAGACGAGATCGCCGTCGAGCGGCGTATGCGCCGGCCAGAGCGCGCGGGCAAAACCGTCATGGGCGGCGATGGCAAGGCGCTTCGCCTCCGCCTTGCTCAGCATGGCATCGGTGGCGATGACGGCGATGGTGGTGTTTTCGGTACCGGTCGGGCGGGCGGAGAGTTTTGTGCGCGGAAAGCGGGCTTCGGCCGGAAAGGGGGCGGGGAGGCCAAGCCCTCCGAATTCGTCCTCTTCCTCGAAGGGCGCCGCCCAGAAATGCCGTGTGCCGCCGATGGTCGCGGAGCCGAGCGCATTGACCGCGACGAGCGCGCCGATGGTGAAACCTTCCGTGAGCACGGTCGAAGCCGAGCCGAGGCCGCCCTTGAAGGTGGCGGTCAGCGCCCCGGTGCCGGCGCCGACGCTGCCTGTCTCGAAATCGGTGCCTGCATTTTCGAGTGCGGCATAACCGAGTTCGCGGTAGGGCGAATACCGCCCCCAGTCCTTGTCGCCGCCATTCATCAGGTCGAACAGGATGGCGGCCGGAACGATCGGCACACGATGCGGGCCGACGGCAAAGCCGCGCCCCATCTCACGCAGTCCCGCCTGTACGCCTGTCGCCGCATCGAGCCCGAACGCCGAGCCGCCGGAAAGCACGACGGCGTCCACCGTCTGCACGGTGTTGTGCGGCTCGAGGAGATCGGTTTCGCGGGTGCCGGGCGCACCGCCCAGCACCTGAACGGCGGCCGTCGCCGGCTCCTCGCAGAACACGACGGTCACGCCGGATTTCAGGGTATGGTCCGTCGCATTGCCGACTTTCAGGCCCGCGACATCAGTGATGAGGTTTTTTGCGCCCGGCCGCATCGTCATTCGCTTTCGGGTGTCTTGCCGGCGGGGACGAAAGCGCCGTCCTTCCAAACGAGCAATTGATAGGGATTGGCGCTGAGTTCGTGATCCGCGCCGAAGGCGAGGGGACCGATGGCCGTGTCGAACCGTCCGGCTGCGAGTTTTTCGGCGAGATCGCCGCCCTCGGCGGCCGCAGCCGCAAGCGCCGTCACGGCGGCATGGGCGGGAAGCACATAGCCTTCGGCGACGATATCGCGTGCCAGCATGGCCTTGGCCACGGGCTCTCCTGCCGGCAGGGTTTGATAGTCCGGCAGCGCGATGGCCTGCACACCGTCCGTCATCGGCACGGTCGGATCGGCTCCAACCAGCGCCTCGCCGCCCAGCAAGGCGAGTGGTGCCTTCTCCACCGCCGCGTCGCGGGCGATGATCGCTGCATCCGTCCGGTCGCCGCCGACGAAGACATGGGTGACGCCGGTCTTGGCGAGTCGGCGCACGAGCGTGAGCTGCTGTTCCTGTGCCGGGCGGTAGGTGTCGACGAACGCCGCCTTCATGCCGACATCCTCCAGCCGCAGGCGAATGGCCTCGACGAGTTCGCGGGCGTGGATCGTGCCATCGTCGATCAGCGCGAAAGGCTCGGATTTCCAGTCGCGCGTGATGACCTCCACCGCCTTGTCGGCTTCCGCCTTGGGGCCGGGAGCAAGGCGGAAGAGCGGCCATTTCTTCTTCAGCGCATCTTCCATGAGGATGCCCGAACGCACGGAGAGCGTGATGGCCGGCACTTTCGCCTCCGAAAGGGCGGGAAGCGCGGCGGAAAGACCTTCGGTACACAGAAAGCCGACCGCCGCGACGGCATTGGCCGAGAGGATTGCCTTGGCGACGCCGTCGCCATCCTTCTCGTCGCATCCCTCGGCGATCTCCACGATCGTATCGCCGTTCGCCTCCGCCGCGAAACGGGCGCCGTCGCGCACCTGCTGGCCGAGAATGGCGAGCGGCCCCGCATCGGGCGCGACGACCGCGATGGTGAAGCCGGCGGCCGGGGCCGGGGAGGCGGCGAGGAGGGCGCCGCCGATAAGGCTCGCAAGGAAAACGGTCTTCATTCTCAATCCATCGGTCGCGATGATGCCCTTTGTACGGTCGGGGCCTGCAAGGTCAAAGGGAAATATGGATGCGATTTGCCGCTTGTCTCTGACAAGACAGGAAAATTCGACCTTGGGGCTTACATTTTTCTTCACTTTCGCCATGTATCACTGACGATGAAGGAGAATGCCGTGTTGGACAGATTGATGCTGGATGCGTCGCTCTACCGCGATGCGATGAGCCGCTATGCCGGCCATGTGCAGATCGTGACGACGGCCCATGCGGGTGAGAAACGCGGCGTGACCATCACGGCCGCCTGCTCGATCTCGGACAATCCGGCCATGGTTCTCGCCTGCGTCAACGCCTCCAACCCGAAGAACGCGATCTTCTCGAAAAGCGGCAATTTCGCGCTCAACACGCTCGCCGCCGACCAGATGCACCTCGCCAATGCCTTTTCCGGCCGCGACCCGGCGCTGTCCGCCGAGGAGCGTTTCGCGATGGGCGAATGGGAGGAGCTGGTGACGGGCGCGCCGGTGCTGAAGGGCACGCTCGCTTCCTTCGATTGCCGGCTGATCGAGCTCAAGGTGATGGCGACCCACATGATGCTGATCGGCGAGGTGAAAGGCGTCACCTTCGGCGAGCACAAACCGGCGCTTCTCTATATGGACCGGGGCTACCACACGCTATAGTCTCCTCCTCCGGAATGGAGGAGTTGCGTGCCCTATCAGCCTGGACACATCCCGCAATCGATCGACGAAACCATCGCAATGCTGGCCTCGGGCAATTATCTTGCCGGGCGTTCGCTCGCGACGGTGCTGTTTCTATCCCTGCGCATGAAGCGGCCGCTGTTCCTCGAGGGCGAAGCGGGCGTCGGCAAGACGGGGATCGCCAAGGTGCTGTCGGCAGCGCTCGACCGGCCGTTGATCCGCCTGCAATGTTACGAAGGCCTCGACATTTCCTCGGCCGTCTATGAGTGGAACTATCCGGCGCAGATGCTGGAAATCCGCCTTGCCGAAGCCGCCGGCACCACGGATCGCGGCCGTATCGAGGCCGATATCTTCTCCGAACGCTACCTCATCCGCCGCCCTGTTCTGCAAGCCTTGTCCTCGCCGGACGGCCGGGCGCCGATCTTCCTTATCGACGAATTGGACCGCACCGATGAGGCCTTCGAGGCTTTTCTCTTGGAAGTGCTCTCGGATTTCCAGGTGACGGTGCCTGAGCTCGGCACGATCCGTGCCGCCGAGCCGCCCATCGTCATCATTACGACGAACCGCACCCGCGAGGTGCATGATGCCCTGAAGCGGCGCTGCCTCTACCATTGGGTGGATTACCCGCAAGCCGCGCAGGAGCTGGAGATCATCCGCCGCAAGGTGCCGGGCTGTGGCGAAACCCTGTCCCGGCAGGTCGTCGCCTATGTGCAGAAACTGCGCGCGCTCGATCTCTTCAAGAACCCCGGCGTTGCCGAAACCATCGACTGGGCGACGGCGCTCACCGAGCTCGACCGCGTGGCGCTCGATCCCGAAACGGTGTCCGACACGCTCGGCACGCTGCTCAAATATCAGGACGATATTGCGCGCATCGATGGTGCCGAAGGGCGCAAGCTGCTCGACGACGTCAAGGCCGGGTTGGCGGCGACGGGCTGAGCGATGGCGGCAAGGGCGGAAAACCAGGTTCTGAGCACCAACGCGGACGGCCGGCTCGCCGACAATATCGTGTTCTTCGCCCGCGTGCTGCGCAAGGCCGGGCTGCGGCTTGGTCCTGCGGCCGTGACGGATGCCATCGAGGCGGTGCAGGCGATCGGCATCGGGGAGCGCGAGGAGTTCTATACGGCGCTGCATGCGACGCTCGTCAAGCGCCATGAGGACGACGCCGTTTTCGACGAGGCCTTCCGCCTGTTCTGGCGCTCGCGCGATCTCGTGGGAAAGATGATCGCGCTGATGTCGCCGGTCGTGACGCGGCACGAAGAGCGGGAAAAGCGCAAGGCGGGCGAAACCCGCGTTTCCGACGCGCTGTTCGGCGGGCGCGAAAACGAGAAGCGCCCGCGCGACGAGCCGGATATCGAGATCGACTCGCGCCTGACCGCTTCAGGCAGCGAGGTGCTGCGCCGGACCGATTTCGCCCAGATGTCCGCCGCCGAGCTTGCCGCCGCCAAGCTGGCGATTTCCCGCCTCGTCCTGCCGATGGACGCGGTGCGCACGCGCCGTTTTCGTTCGTCAACGCGGCCGGTCGCGATCGATGCGCGGGCCACGATGCGCCATGCCATGCGGACCGGTGGCACCCTGATCTTGCCGCGTCACCGGGAGCACAGGACTGTGCATCCGCCGCTCGTCGTGCTCGCCGATATCTCCGGCTCGATGAGCCAATACACCCGCATCTTCCTGCATTTCCTGCATGCCCTCGGCGAAAGCCGGCGAAGGGTGCATGCCTTCCTGTTCGGCACGCGGCTGACGAATGTCACGCGGCCGATGCGCAATCGCGATCCCGATAGTGCGGTCGAGGCTTGCAGCCAGACGGTCAGCGACTGGTCGGGCGGCACGCGCATCGGCGAGACGCTGAAGGAATTCAACCGGCTCTGGTCGCGCCGCGTGCTGGGGCAGGGTGCCGTGGTGCTCATCATCACCGACGGGCTGGAGCGCGACGGCATCGATCTCCTCGAAAAGGAGATGGACCGGCTGCATCGCTCCTGCCGGCGGCTGGTCTGGCTCAATCCGCTGCTGCGTTTCGAGGGGTTCGAGGCGCGGGCGCGCGGGGTCAGAGCCATGCTGCCGCATGTCGACGAGCTTCGGCCGGTGCACAATCTCAATGCCATGGCCGATCTGGTGGCGGCACTGTCCGGTGCCGCGCCGCGCGGTGCAGGTGATCCCCGGCGTTTTATGCCGGATGCGTGAGGAGGATGGAATGGACGCAAACGAAACGCTCGATCCGCTGACCATCGCCGAACGCTGGATGGACGACGGGCGCATGGTGGCGCTCGCCACCGTCGTGGAGACCTGGGGCTCCGCGCCGCGACCGGTCGGCAGCCATCTGGTCATCGATGGTGACGGCAATTTCCACGGCTCCGTCTCCGGCGGCTGCGTGGAGGGGGCCGTGATCGGCGAGGCGATGGAGGTGATCGGCGACGGCGAGCCGCGCATGCTGGAATTCGGCGTGGCCGACGAGACGGCCTGGCGTGTCGGTCTGTCTTGCGGCGGGCGCATCCGGGTCTATGTGGAGCGTGTCGGCTGATGGATCCGTTTCTCCTGCGCAAGCTCAACACCGAGCGCGCCGCCCGCCGCGCAGTGCTTCACCTTACCGATCTCGGTGACGGCCGCGACCGGGTGATCCGCGAGGGCGATCCGGTGGCCGGGCCGCTCGGCGAGGCGATTGCCGGCGCGTTTCGCTCTGGAAAATCCGGGCTGGTGGAGGCGGAGGAACGACAATTCTTCCTCAATGTCCACCTGCCGCCCGCCCGCATCGTCATCATCGGCGCGGTGCATATCAGCCAGGCGCTGGCCAGGATGGCCGAGATCGCCGGCTTCGACGTCACGATCATCGACCCACGCACCGCCTTCGCCACGGAAGAGCGTTTTGCCGGCATCGACCTTGTTGCTGACTGGCCTGAGGATGTTTTGAAGACGCGCCCGCTCGATGCCTATACGGCGCTCGTCGCAGTGACGCATGATCCGAAGATCGACGATTTTCCGCTATCGCAGGCGCTGAGGGCGGGCTGTTTCTATGTCGGCGCGCTGGGAAGCCGGAAGACCCATGCCAAGCGTGTCGAGCGGCTGTTGGCGCTTGGGCACGATGAAGCGGACATTGCGAGAATTTCCGCGCCCATCGGCCTCGACATCGGCGCCGCAAGCCCGGCCGAGATTGCCGTTGCGATCCTCGCCGATGTCGTCGCGCATCTGCGCCGCCGGTCCCTGCGCGGTGGTGCACCATGATCTTCGGTGAAATCCCGGTTGCCGATGCGGTCGGCGCGCGGCTGGCGCATGGCGTGCGCACGGCTGGCCTGTCGCTGCACAAGGGCCATGTGGTAACGACAGAGGATCGCGAAGCGCTCATTGCCGAGGGCGTCGCCAGCGTCATCGCCGTACGGTTGGAGCCTGACGATATCGATGAAGACGCGGCGGCGTCGCTGATCGCGACGGCCATTCCGCCGGATCATCTGCGGTTCACACCATCCGCAACGGGGCGCATCAACCTGCATGCGACGGTGAACGGGCTTTTCGTCGCCGACCGGGCGGCCATCGATCGCTTCAATCGGGTGGACCCGGCGATCACCATCGCCACCTTGCCGGACCATGCGAGCGTGAATGCCGGCGACATGGTGGCGACGATCAAGATCATCCCGCTCGCCGTCTCCGCCAGCCTGGTGCGCAAGGCGGCCGAGGTGATGGCGTCGAGCCGGGCGCTGGAGGTCAAGCCCTTCGCGTCCTATCGCGTCGGGCTCGTCGCCACGGAGCTGCCGACGCTCAAGCCATCGGTCATGGACAAGACCCGCCGGCTCGTGGAACAGCGGCTGCGGCCCTCCGGTAGCCGGCTAACGAATGAGGTGCGCGTGCCGCATCGGGCGCCGGAGCTGGCGACGGCCATCACGGACGCGGCGCAGGTCAACGACCTCGTCCTGGTGTTCGGCGCCTCCGCGGTGACGGATGTCAACGATGTCATTCCCGCCGCCATCCGTGCGGCGGGCGGGGTGGTCGAGCATGTCGGCATGCCGGTCGATCCGGGCAACCTGCTGGTTCTCGGCCGTATCGGCACGGTGCCGGTGATCGGAGCGCCGGGTTGCGCGCGCAGCCCCAAGGAAAACGGTTTCGACTGGGTTCTCGCCCGCATCTTCGCCGGCGAAAATCCGGGATCAGAGGAGATTACCGGCATGGGGGTCGGCGGTTTGTTGACGGAAATTCCGAGCCGGCCGCAGCCGCGCGATCTGCGTCCACCCGAGCGGCCGCTTTCCGTTGCTGCGCTGGTGCTGGCCGCCGGCCGCGCCAGCCGCATGAACGGCAGCCACAAGCTGCTCGCGGCCTTCGACGGTGAGGCGCTGGTGCGGCGTTCGGTGGAAGCGGCCCTTGCCGCCGGGCCGGCACGCGTTCTGGTCGTAACGGGGCACCGGGCCGAGGAGATCGAGGCGCAGCTGGCCGGGCTGAAGGTGGATATCATCCGAAATCCCGACCACGCGCAGGGCATGTCGACTTCGCTCCGGGCAGGGGTCTCGGCGCTCGGGCCGGGTTGCGACGGCGTCGCGGTCATGCTCGCCGACATGCCGCATGTCACGGGCGCAGATGTGCGCCAGCTGCTGGATGTCTTTGCGGCTTCGGGCGGGCAGGCTGTGGTGCGCGCGGTCTCGGGCGGCAAGCGCGGCAATCCCGTCATCCTGCCGCGCGCGACATTTTCCGAAATCCTCCAGCTTGAAGGCGATGTCGGCGCGCGGCATATCGTCGAAAGCACGGGGCTCGACATCGTGGATGTCGAAATTGGCGCGGCGGCGCATGTCGATGTCGATACGCCGGAGGCGGTGCTTGCCGCAGGCGGCATTCTGAAGGGGTAGCATATGGATCGCGAGGCCATCGAGGAGATGTTTCAGGCGCTGGGGCCGGTGATGATCAAGCGCATGTTCGGCGGTAAGGGTATTTATCATGAAGGCCGTATCCTCGCGCTGGAGGTGCAGGGCGAAATCCTGCTCAAGGCCGACGCCCGGAGTGCGCCGGACTTCGAGGCCGCCGGCAGCCGGCAATGGGCCTATGACGGCAAGCAGAGCGGCAAGCCGGTGAAAATGCCCTACTGGTCCATTCCCGACGCAGCATTCGACGATCCGGACGAGATGGCCGTCTGGGTGCGCCGTGCCTACGAAGCAGCGCTCAGGGCAAAATAAGCGCCGGGATTTCGTCGCAATTAAACTTGACTCTATTTGTCATCTTGTCCCATACCGGAGATACCGTGCGCTTGCGCGGCACGCAGTCCGGTGAGGGTTCCATGCACTATAATCGTTTTCACGCGTCGACGCTTCTGGCGGGCACGGCCATGACGCTTGCGCTTCTGGCCATTGATCCGGCCCATGCGCAGGATGCCGAAACGACGGTATTGCAGCAGATCAACGTCGAGGGCGACAGCAACGGCGACGGGATCGTCGATATCCCAGCGGCCGTTTCCAAATCGGATCGCATCAAGGTGCAGGAGCAATATGCCGGTGATGCTATGCAGGTGCTGCGCTCGACGCCGGGCACCTTTACCCGTGAGCCGGCTGACCAGCCTGGCATCACCGTCAACATTCGCGGCATGCAGGGCAATGGCCGCGTCAACAGCATGATCGACGGCGTTCCGCAGACCTTCAGCAATCTCTCCGGTCACGGCGGTACGTTCGACACGCTGCTCTATGTCGAGCAGAACATGCTTGTCGGCGTCGATGTCACGCGTGGTGCGGTGCCCGGCGCCGAGGGCATGGGCACGCTGTCGGGATCCGCCAATTTCCGTACGCTCGATGTGGATGACGTGCTGCTGCCCGGCAAGGATGTCGGCGTGATGTCGAGCGTGCGCGCCGGCACCAACGGTTTCGACTATTCGCGGCTTCTCACCGGTGCGGCCCGTACGGAGCTCGGCGAAGGCGAGATGAGCGTCGTCGGCGCGATCAGCGACACCAGGAAGAGCCCATACGAAAACGGCGCCGGCATCATCTATCCCTTCGGCGGCGACCAGCACCCGAAATCCGGCCTCTTCAAGGTGAACCTGGCGCCGAATTCCGATCACAAGCTGCAACTCGGCGGCATCTGGTACGGCAACGAGTTTCTGCCGGGCACGTCCGGCTATAACTGGATCGTTAACAACCAGACCTACACGGCGAAATATTCCTATACGCCCGGCGACGATCTCTTCGATCTGCACGCCAATGCCTATCTCAACATCACGGACATGGAATTCGACGGCACCAACGGCAATGTCAGTTCATTCGACGGCCGTAAGGGCACCAACACATCGACCGGCTTCGACATTTCCAACCGCATGCGTTTCGATCTCGATGACGAGACCGAGCTGAAACTCTACTACGGCGCTGCCTACAGCCGCGACCGCTACGAGGGGAACGCCAAGCGCGGTGCGAACCCGGACGGGACGCTGGTCAAGGCGGGCACGTTCGCGGAAGCCACCATCAGCCGTGGCATCTTCGACGTGACCGGAGGCCTGCGCTATGATTACTGGTCGCTCGACGGCATCACCGGCTACCATGCGCCGGGAAGCAACGGTTGCCCGGCGGGAGGGGAGCCGTGCCCGATCGACACGTTGTCGCGTTCGGGCAGCGACCTCAATCCGAAGATCACGCTTGCGGCACGCCCGTTCGACTGGCTGCAGCCTTACATCACCTATGCCCACACCTCGCGCCCGCCGACGGCATCCGAGGTCTTCTATCCCGGCGGCCACAGCTTCGACGGCTCGTCCGATCCGATCAACAACAATCCGAACCTGCTGCCGGAAAAGAGCCGTGGCATCGATCTCGGCGTCAATCTCAAGGGCAGCGACCTTCTGACAAGCGGCGACGAGGGCTGGCTAAAGCTCGGCTATTTCCACAACCGCATCCGCGACTACATCACCTTCGACCTCGACACCGACGGCACGATGCGCTGGGTCAATGTCGAGGGCACGACGATCATGAAGGGTGTGGAAATCGAGGGCGGCTATGATGCGGGCCGCTATTTCGCCGGCTTCTCGGTGACGATTGCCGATACCGCCCAGCCGGAGGGCATTGCCGCCGGCGTCGGCGATGTCGGAAAGCTGCCGGACGATTTCGCGACGCTCGACGTCGGCATGCGTTTCTTCGACGAGGCGCTGACGGTCGGCGGCCGCATGCGCTACACCGGCAAGAGCAAGCAGGCCTATATCAACGACGCCATGGCCTACAACCTGCCGAGCTACACGCTGTTCGATGCCAACGCCTCCTGGCAGATCAACGAGAACGCAAAAGTGTTCGTCAATGTCGAGAACGTCTTCAACAAAGACTATATGAAGGCGAATTCCGGCCTGATGGACAATTACAACGGCATCAAGAACGGCCGCGGCCGCACCTTCATCTTCGGCGCAACCGCTCGATTCTAAACCTGGCGGGCACGCAGCGCCGCGACGGCATCCGCGGCAAAGCGCGATAGCGGCGCGGGCAGGGCATCGAGCAGGAACCAGCCGAATTCCGGCAGTTTTTCCGGCTCCACGACACGTGCCTCGCCGGAAAAATCCTCGCAGACATAGATGAGCGACAGCCAGTGCTGGCGCTCCTCGGCGATGATCTGTTCGGAAATGCAGAGGAAATCGGCGGCGCCGACGGTCAGGCCGGATTCTTCCTCGGCCTCGCGGCGTGCCGCGTCCATTGCCCGTTCCATATGATCGACCTTGCCGCCGACGATATTCCACGTGCCGGCCTCCGGCGCGCGCAGGCGCCGGTAGAGCAGGAGCCTGCCCTCACGCAAAACGGCCAGGCCGCATCCGAGGCCTGGCACATCGATGCCGGGAAGTGGCATTCGCTCGGATCAGGCCTTGCCGGCGATCAGCATGAAGGCCGGAACGTCGTCGCCGAAGCCGAGCGGCGTCGGACCGTCGTCGTCATCGCGGCGGTAGCGGTTGCGGCGGTCACGGCTGTCGTCGTTGGCCGGGCGCGGGGCAGCATGGTTTGCGGCCCGCGGGTTGCGAGCGGGATTGTTCTGCGGCCGCCCTTCCGACTTGCGTTCAGCTTTCACGACTTCTTCCACCTTTTCTACGGTCTCAACGGTCTCGATGCGGGGTTCCGGAACGCGGGCTTCACCCTTGCTGCGTCCACGGGAACGATCACGGTCGCGGTCACGACCACCGCGATCGCGCCCGTTGCGGGGCCGTTCGCGATCCTCGCTCTCGGCCGCCGCCGGCAGGTCCTCAATGCCGCCGTTCAGCCATTCGACCTTCTGGTCGATCAGCTTTTCGATGGCATCGACGAACTTTCCGTCGCGCTTGGAGACGAGGGTGAAGGCGGCGCCCGAACGGCCGGCACGGCCGGTGCGGCCAATGCGGTGGACATAGTCCTCGGCGTGGATCGGGACGTCGAAGTTGAAGACATGGCTCACGTCGGGGATATCGAGGCCGCGCGCGGCGACGTCGGAGGCCACGAGAAGCGTGAGCTTGTTTTCCTTGAAGTTGGCCAGCATCGTCGTGCGGGAGCGCTGGTCCATGTCACCATGCAGCGCGCCGACGGAGAAGCCGTGGCGGTCGAGCGAGCGGAAGAGATCGGCGACATCGACCTTGCGGTTGCAGAAGATGATTGCGTTCTTCAGATCGTCCTGCGCGCGGATGAGATCGCGCAGCGTGGCGCGCTTCTCGTAATCCTTGCTGTGGGTGGCGACGAAGCGCTGCGTCACGGTCTTGGCCGTGGAGGAGGGGGGCGCCACTTCGATCCGCTCCGGGTTCTGCAGGAAGCGGTCGGCCAGCTTCTGGATTTCCGGCGGCATGGTGGCCGAGAAGAACAGGGTCTGGCGCGTGAAGGGGATAAGCTTGGCAATGCGCTCGATATCGGGAATGAAGCCCATGTCGAGCATACGGTCGGCTTCGTCGATGACGAGGATCTCGACGCCGGTCATCAGCAGCTTGCCGCGCTCGCAATGGTCGAGCAGGCGGCCGGGGGTGCAGATGAGAACGTCTGCGCCGCGCTCCAGCTTGCGGTCCTGCTCGTCGAAGGAGACGCCGCCGATGAGCAGCGCGACGTTCAGCTTGTGATTCTTGCCGTATTTCTCGAAGTTCTCGGCGACCTGGGCTGCGAGTTCGCGCGTCGGCTCGAGGATCAGCGTGCGCGGCATGCGGGCACGGGCGCGGCCCTTTTCGAGCAGCGTTAGCATCGGAAGGACGAAGGAGGCGGTCTTGCCGGTGCCCGTCTGGGCAATGCCGAGAATGTCGCGCCGCGCGAGTGCCGGCGGGATGGCACCAGCCTGGATCGGGGTCGGGATCGTGTAGCCCGAATCTGTAACGGCGGACAGGACTTTCTGGCTCAGGCCAAGATCAGCAAAAGTGGTCAAAGGAAAAAGGTTTCCGTTCCGGTTCTTGCGAACGCAATGGGTTGCAGCGGGCACATCGCCGCTAGGATGCAGCGCACTTAGGCCCAAAGCGCCGGAAAGTCAAGGAAATCAGCGAATTTGGTAAATCCGCAAGCAATTTGAAGCCTCTGGCCCTCGCTTTCGGCTTTCGAAGGGGCTTCGCCTTGCGTTCCGTCAATTCATATAAGTGGTCAGTTTCATGCCGGCCGTCAGGAAGCGCATGGGGTCGATCGCCTTGCCGTCGCGGCGGACTTCGTAATGCAGGTGGGGGCCAGTGGAACGGCCTGTCGTACCCGAGAGGCCGACGGCGTCGGCGGCTTCGACATGGTCTCCGACCTTGACGAGCACGCGCGACAGATGGGCGTAGCGGGTGGTCAGCCCGTTGCCGTGGTCGATCTCGACCATGTTGCCGTAACCGCCATTGCGGCCGGCAACGACGACCGTGCCAGCCCCGGTGGAGTGGACTTCGCTGCCCGTGCTGACGCGGAAATCGATACCGGCATGCAGGGCCAGGCGGCCGAGGAAGGGGTCGGTGCGGTTGCCGAAACGGCTGGTGATGCCGGCGCCGGGCGAGGGGTTGCCGAAGGGCAGTTTGCGGGCCGTGCGGCGCGCGCTGTCAAGGCGATCCAGCGCGTCATCGAGGTCGTTGATCGACGCCTCGAAAGGATCGGTGAAGGTTTCCGGCTCGACGAAGGGGCCACCGATACCGGTCTCGGCATCGCCTCCGGCCGTTTCCGCGACCTCGAAACCACTGCGCTGGAGGATCGTCTGGATGGCATTTGCCGTCTCGGACGCGCCTGCCGTCAGCGACTGGATGCGGCCGATCTGCTCATGCTCGAGATCCTTAAGGGAGAGCGTCACGCGGGAGAACAGCCGGTCGGCCCGGTCGGCAACCGATTCGCCCGTCGCCGCATAGGCGAGCGTGGATGATTTTTGCGACGCCCCGCCGGTCGAGCCCATGATGGCATCGATTGCGCCGGAGGCATCGGCGCGGCGGCCGTCCGTTATGGGTTTTTCATCGGGCAGCGGCACGTTGCCGGACACGCTGCCGGTCTCGGCGCGGTTAAGCAGGGCGTCGAGCTTGCCGTGCCGCTCGGACAGCGCCAATTGCTGCTGCATCAGTTTCTCGACCTTTTCTTCCACGACCTGCTGGTCGAGAAGCTGGCGGCTGGTGACGCGATCGACCTGGGCGCGAAGGGCGGAGATGCGGTCTTCATAGTCGTGCTGCATGCGCGCCTGGCGCGCCATCGTCGCGCCGATCAGGTCGTCGCGCAGCACGAGATAGGAGGTAGCGGCAAGATAGCCGACCGTGAACATGCCGGCAAAGCAGAAGGTGGCTGCCGCCATCCAGGGACGGATCGTCATATGGCGGATCTTGTCGCCGCTTGCCAATATCACGACATGCTGCTTAGCGCGCTTTCCGAATACGCGGTTTTCAGGACGCTCCGCCACCATAAACTCCCTGACCGATTCCTTTGGTCTCGTGCGGGAATTACACATTGTTAGGGTTAATAAAGACTTTCGCCGGCGTGTTTTTGCCGTGAAATATTAGCTCTGGCTGACGGAAACGAGCGAGCGGTAGAACGATGGCGTAAGGCCAGCTTCCGCGCGGGCGACATCATTGAACGGCGGCTTCAGCGGCCCGCGGAAATTGCTGCGCACCAGCGCCTTGAACGTCGCGGACGGGTCTTTCTTTTCACGCGCGCACAGGAAGCGGAACCATTTCGCGCCGACCGCCACATGGCCCTTCTCGTCATTGTAGATGATGTCGAGGATATCGGCGCTGGCATGGTCGCCGGTCTCGCGCATCTTCATCTGCAGCGTCGGCGTCACGTCGAGGCCGCGCGCCTCCAGGATCAGCGGCACGACGGCGAGGCGGGCGGTGAGGTCGTTGCGCGTGTCATGGGCAGCCTGCCACAGGCCGTCATGCGCCGGCAGGTCGCCGTATTCGGCGCCGAGTTCGCGTAACCGGTCGCGGATGAGCCGGAAATGTTTCGCCTCCTCGAAGGCCACCTGCATCCAGCCGTCGAAGAAGGAATGCGGTACGCGCTCCGTGGTGAAGCGTGCAACGATATCGAGCGCAAGGTCCACCGCATTGAGTTCGATATGGGCGAGCGCATGGAGCAGCGCGATGCGGCCCTTTTGCGTGTGCAGCGAGCGCTTTTCCATATGTTTGGGCGGAATGAGCTCGGGTTTCTCCGGCCGGCCGGGCCGCACCGGAAGGGCGGGGTCTCGCGGCGATCGCATGGACAGCGTGCGGGCGAACCAGCGCCGCGCCGTCTCCTGCGTCAGATCGGCCTTGAGATCGAGATCGGCCGTGGCGATGGCCATGGTGGCGCCGCCGCGAAGGCTTTCGATAGGGGGAAGATCGGCCACCTCAGACCTTGCCGGACAACGAGAGTTTCTTGGCCGCGTCGAGAACGGCCTCGACATGCCCCTTGACCTTCACCTTCGGCCAGACTTCGACGATCTTGCCCGCGGCATCGATGAGAACCGTCGTTCGCTCGACACCCATATAGGTGCGGCCATACATGCTCTTTTCTTTCCACACGTCATAGGCTTCGAGCGTCTCGAGGCTTTCATCCGAGGCGAGCGGTACGCCGAGCTCATATTTCTTGACGAATTTGTCGTGCTTCTTCACCGGATCGGGCGAGAGGCCGATGAGGGCGACGCCGGCCGCGTCGAAATCCGGTTTCGCGGCGGTGAAATCCTTGGCTTCCAGCGTGCAGGCCTCGGTGTCGTCCTTCGGATAGAAGAACAGCACGACGGGTTTTCCCCTGAAACTCGAGAGCGAAAGCGTGCCGCCGCCATCGCGCGGAAGGGTGAAATCCGGCGCTTCGGCGCCCGGTACCAGTTCTGCCATGGGATTTCCTTTCTTTGGCCGGCTTTTTGAGTCAAGCAGCCGGCCTCCCGCATATATAGTGGCTGACAGAATCGTCCAGCGACGACAGGGCGATGCGCGGCGATTCCGTGGGGATAACGTCGCGGTTTGAGGAAAGGAAACCAGCGCGAGATGGACGAAGTCCGCGGCGAGAAAGTCGTGTTCCGCAGAAAGGACATCGTTCCGCTGCATGACCTGCCGTCCGCGCAGGCGCATGAGCCCATCGTGCTGCATGCGGTGGATGCGAGCCGCACCAATATCTGCATGCGGCTGGCAGCGGCGACCG
>NZ_JBLZPH010000065.1:0-76829 GCF_049199205.1 Shinella sp. M31
CCCTAACCCTCTCCCCGCTTGCGGGGAGAGGGTTAGGGTGAGGGGCACTCGCAGCGCGCTTCGGCAAAACAACCGAGGCCGTGGCCTCAGTTGCCCGAAAGCAGCGCGTTCCACTTCTCGGCGGCGAGATCGAAGTTCTTCACCCAGAACGGAATGTT
The DNA here is from genome assembly GCF_049199205.1 of Shinella sp. M31. Taxonomy (NCBI): domain Bacteria; kingdom Pseudomonadati; phylum Pseudomonadota; class Alphaproteobacteria; order Hyphomicrobiales; family Rhizobiaceae; genus Shinella; species Shinella sp. M31. Next base: position 159 of record NZ_JBLZPH010000065.1, read on the forward strand.
CTGCTGGTAGCCCTGCGCATTGCGCTCCGGAGTCGAGGTGAGGAAGGCCGCCGTCGCATCATCGACCTTCGGCTTGGCGTCCGAGTTGATCGGCGTATAGGAGGTCTTTTCGGTCAGGATCGCCTGCGCGTTCGCGCCGAGATAGGCATTGAGCAGCGCATAGGCGGCATCGGTATCCTTGACGCCGACCGGAATGGTCATCTGATCCATCACGACCAGCCAGTCCTGCCAGACCGGCGTGTAGGCAGCGCCGTTCTTCACGGCGGTCATGGCGCGGCCGGTCCACATCATGATCATGTCGGCTTCGCCGGACTCGGCAAGCTGCTGGCTTTCCGCGCCGGTCTTCCAATAGATCGTGTCGGGGCCGAGATCGCGCAGTTTCTGGATGCCCTTCTCGATATCGTCGGCCGTCATCGCCTTCGGGTCGCCGCCCGTCGCCTTGAAAGCCTGCTCGATCAGGCCGCCGGTCGGATCACCCGAACCGTCGATGGCCCGCGTGCCTGGGAACTTTTCCGTGTCGAAGAAATCGATCCAGTTCTTCGGCGGGTTATCCTTGTAGGTGTCGTTCTTGTACATCAGGACGACACCGTAGTTCATCGCCGGAACCGAGCATTCACCGACCTGGCCGGGCGGGATTTTCGAGACGTCGAGCTTGGAAAGATCGAGCTTCTGGAACAGCGTGCCGCAATGCACGTAGGGCGGCAGGTCGGCAGTATCCACGACATCCCAAGTGACGTTGCCGGCATCGACCTGCGCCTTCAGCTTGGCGATTTCCGTCGGGCCGTCGTTGAGCAGCGTCACGCCGGATTTGTCGACGAATTCCTTGAGGGCGGCGACCTGGCCGTCCTGATAGATGCCGCCATAGGAGACGAAGGTCAGCGTCTTGCCCTTGAGCGAGCCTTCCTTTACCTCGCCGGCGACCGGCTTGTCCTGCGCGAACACAGGCAACGCCAGGGCGCACGTCATCGTCAGGGCAAAAGCCCTCGCAAATTTCTTCATGTTGATACTCCCAGTAGCGCTCGCGTTCAGTTGTTCCTGCCGGGGCTACGAGCCGGGCCGGGGCAGGTATTGGTCGAGATCATCCGCGACGCTGGTGGGCGGCGCGATCATCCAGATGACTTCAGCGGTTTCCGTGCCGATATTGACGGTCTTGTGCGGAACCGAGCTTGGATATTCGATACTGTCACCGGAGGACAGCATATGACGTTCCTCGCCGAGGGTAAGCTCCACCTCGCCGCGGATCACGAAGAAGAGTTCCTGCGAATCCCCGTGGCTATAAGGCTTCTCGCCCGTCGAGCCACCCGGATCGAACTCGCCGATATAGACCTCCATGTCGCGGATCGGCCGCCGCGACAGGAGCATCTTGCGATAGCCCTCCGCCGGCGGCAGAGCCGGGCGTTCGTCTTTGCGCAACACACGCCCAACCGGCGGAGAGGCGTCGTCGAACAGGTCCGTAAGGCTTATGCCGAGCGCACCGGCGATGCGCATCAGCGTGCTGATATTGACGCCGCTGAGACCGCGCTCGAGCTGGCTGAGGAAGCTTGCGGTCGTGCCCGTCGCATCGCCCAGCGCCCTGAGCGACATGCGCCGGGCCGCGCGAAAGGCCTTGACCTTCTCACCGATGACGGCCTGATTCTTCGTCGCTATCGCGATGTCATCCATAGCCTCACTCCTCACTTAACAACATATTAAGTGGAGCGGGGATTAGCAATCGTGAAATGGATCGCGACGCAGATTTTTTTGCAGGCCATGGGTCGATCAGCGATAGGCACTGTAGTCGTCGGCCTCAATACCGGCGAACTTGCGGGCGTAGAAATGGCCGGCATAGTTCGCGGCGGCGATGATGCCGGGCGCAAGGCAGTCGCCGATCCGCTCCACGCTTTCGATGCCATGATCGGCCCAGGCGCCCGAAGCCGCCGACAGGTCATGCCAGAGCGTGGCGACCGGCAGGCGCGCCGTCACGGGCACCAGGGTGGAACAGGCGATCTCGCGCCGCTTGCCGGAATAGATGCATTCGACACTCAGGACATCCGGCCTGAAATCGCCCAGCTGGTGCAGCAGCACGATATCGATGCCGAGCTCCATCAGGCGGGTGTGCACCCGCCGCTGTTCCAGGGTGTGATCGGTAAAGGGTGCGACGATGGCGGCCGGCGTGACGAAGGTCACCTTGCGGCCCGACTGTGCAATCATTTCAGCCAAAACGCTTGCCATATAATAGCGATCGTCATCGAAGACCACGACGGGACCATCATTCGCAAGGGCATTCACCCCGCGCTCCAGAAGGGCATCGACACCGACGACGGGACTGTCCGACAGGAAGGACAAGGGCGCGCGATGCGTCCTGCCGACACCGTCGGTGCGCCAGCGGGCGCCGGTGGCGATCGCCACATGCCGGATGCCGTAGGACAGCACATCCTCGGCGGTGAGGGGACTATCGAGATAGAGTTCGACATTCGGGGCCTGCCGCAGCTGGGTCATACGCCAGTCGCGCACCCGCGCCCAGGTCGCAAGCCCGGGCAGCTTCGCTTCTTTGGTGACGCGACCGCCCCATTCGCGCCCAGCCTCCGCGACCGTAACATCCGCCCCACGCTGGGCAAGCGCGCGCGCGGCCTCGAGCCCCGCCGGGCCGCCGCCGATGACGAGCACGGCTTGCGGTTTTGAAAGCGATGGAATGATTTCCGGATGCCAGCCCTTACGGGCTTCTTCGCCGACGGTCGGGTTCTGCGTGCAGCGCATCGGCACGACTGTGTTGTCGCCGGCCGTACAGATGTTGCAGCCGATGCATTCCCGGATATCGTCGATGCGGCCCTCTTCGATCTTCTTCGGCAAGAAGGGATCGGCAATCGAGGGGCGGGCGGCACCGATGAGATCGAGCACGCCGGTGCGGATCGCCCGCACCATCGCGTCTGGCGAAGTATAGCGACCGACACCGACGACGGGCTTCGTCGTCACCGTCTTCACGAAGGCGGTATAGGCTTCCTGGAATCCTTCCTGCGAGAAGCGGGCCGTCTGGCTGTCGTTCGACCAGTTGGAGAGATTGACGTCCCAGAGGTCGGGCTCCTCGGCCAGTGCGGCGACGACATCACGGCCCTCGCCATCGTGCTGCAAGCCATCGGCGCCCAGCAATTCCTCAACGGCGAAGCGCACGGCGATGGCGCAACGGTCGCCGACGGCATCGCGGGTGTCGGCCAAGACCTCGCGGAACAGCCGCAGGCGGTTTTCGAAACTGCCGCCATATTCATCGGTGCGGGAATTGTGCCGTTGCAGCAAGAAGTGCTGGAGCAGCGTCATGTCGTGTCCGGCATAGACATAGACAATATCGAAACCGGCGCGCTTGGCCCGGAGCGCGGCATCGCGGTGCCACTTTCGGAAGGCGGCGATGTCGGCCTTGTCCATGGCGCGGGCCTGCACCGGGTCCTCGACATCCACCACCATGTCCGAAGGACCGTAGGGCGCGATGCGGGTCAGGCGATTGGCGGTGTGGATGCCGTTGTGCACGAGCTGGATCGCCGCGAGACTGCCATGCGCGTGCACGGCCTCCGTCAGCTGCGCCAGCCGGCCTATATCGTGATCGTCCCAGATACGCTGCTGGTTGGAGGGCGAAATGTCGGAGGAGGGGTGGATTTCGGTCTCCTGCGTCGAGACCACGCCCCAGCCGCCCTCGGCCTTCATCCGGCGAAGCGCAAGGTCCGCCTCGGGATAGCGGTGGCCCATGCCGCTGCAATGCGGCACCTGATAGAAGCGGTTGCGGGTGGTGAGCGGGCCAATGCGGACCGGCTCGAACAGGATGTCGTAACGTGGATCGCGCATGGTCTTCCTCCCTTTGCACCCGCATTCCCGCTATACACTTGCATAGCACTATGCAAGTGTATAGCGGGAAATTTGGAGAGCAGGGCAGTTTCGGGCTATGAGGCTTGGATGCAGGGAGCTTGGACATGACAGGCTACGACGACATGCCCGATAGCGGAAAACAGCGCGACCTCATCGAGGCGACGCTGGAGTGCATTGCCGAACTGGGCATCCAGGGTACGTCCGTGCGCGCCGTCGCGGCGAAGGCAGGGGTCTCGAATGGCCTGATCCGGCACCACTTCGATGCCAAGGCGAACCTTATCCTTGCCGCCTACCGTCGCACCATCGCGCTCATCACCACCAATTCGATGCGCGAATTGAACGCGACCGAGGGAACGCCGCATGCGCGGCTGCGCCGCTTCATCGTCGCAACGCTCGACACGCCGGCTTCGAATGCGCGTCTTTTGTCGCTCTGGGCAACCTTCGTCAGCCAGAGCCGAGTCGATCCGCAGATCGCCGCCATACGTGAGGAGAGCTACCTGGCGCTGCGCCGCGCCACCGAACCGCTGATCGCCGCCGTCTTCGCCGCCGAGGGGCGGCGGCTCTCGGCGCAGGAGGTGGAGACCACCACCATCACCGTTCATGCGATGCTCGACGGCCTCTGGATCGAAGCCGGCCTCAGCCAGTCGCCGGATGGCCTGGATCGGCTGATTGCGCTCGGCATCCACTCCATCGAAAAACTGCTGGATATCCGGCTCTAGCAAGACGGCATCTGTGGGAAAAACGAAAACGGCGTCGATCCGTTTCGCCGAGGATCAGGCGTTCCGCTTCATCTGCGGCGGCGCATTCTATTGTGGCGACGGCGTTTCTCTTCAATGGGAAAGACGGCGAGAGGATCATGCAGTATCTCTGTCCGGATGGTCCGTGCCTGGTGTAGTTTGCGGGGCCGGGAGGCCGGCAATTTGCGACGTAATCCATACAGAGGTGCCAACCATGGCAGATCCGGACCAGGCGCGCGACGCGGTAGAGGAGCGGGGGCTGCGCGAATATGTGTCGACCATGGTGGCGGCGTTCGTCGGCTCGCCGCTTCGGCATATCCTGTTGATGCTTGCCGCAGGGATCTTTGCAGTCATCCTTGCCACCGCCTATGGACAGATCGTTCTCAACCGCTGGAACCAGCCCTTCTACGACGCGCTCCAGCAGCGCAACATGCCGGTGTTTCTGTCGCAGTTGCTGGTGTTTTTCGAGATCGCCGGCACGTTGCTCGTGCTCAATGTCGCCCAATTGTGGCTCAACCAAATGCTGCACCTGAAGCTGCGTGAAGCTCTGACGCTGGATATGATGGCCGAATGGTTGCTGCCCGGCCGCGCCTTCCGCGTGGCACGGCGTGGGCCAATCGGCATCAATCCCGATCAACGGCTGCATGAGGATGTCCGGCACCTCAGTGATCTTACCGTCGATCTCGGCGTCGGTCTTCTGCAAGCGGGCGTTTTGCTGGTGAGCTTTGTCGGCGTGCTCTGGGCACTCTCATCAGGATTCGTTTTCCATGTTCGGGGTGAGGCGTTCCAGATTCCGGGCTACATGGTCTGGGCCGCCATACTTTATTCAGGAACCGCCTCCTGGCTCAGCTGGATGGTCGGGCGTCCCTTGATTGCCCTCAATGGTGACCGTTACGCCCGCGAGGCAGACCTTCGCTATGCGCTTGTGCGGGTGAACGAGCAGCTCGACGCGATTGCGGTTTCCGGCGGTGAGGGCGATGAGAAGCGGCGACTGCAGCAAAATCTCGGCGCGGTCGTGGTTGCCACCCGCCATATTGTCTCAGCCATGGTCCGCCTTGCTTGGGTCACTTCGGGTTACGGCTGGGTGACGATCGTGGCGCCGATCATCATCGCGGCCCCCGTCTATTTCGGTGGCGACATGACCTTTGGCGGCCTGATGATGGCGGTGGGGGCCTTCAACCAGTTTCACGCTGCGCTGCGCTGGTTCGTCGACAATATCGGCTCCATCGCCGACTGGCGCGCGACGTTGCGCCGTGTCGCCGCGTTCCGTCTTGCGCTGCTGGAAGCCGATGCCGAGGACGGGTCAACCGGCCGCATCGCTTTCATTCCGTCGCCCGAGCCGGTTCTCGTCCTTGATGAACTGGAGATGGACGCGCCGTCCGGTCCCATTCGGTTGTCGGAGCAGCAGGTGATGATCCGCCCCGGCGAACATGTGCTCGTGACCGGCGCGATGGGAGCCGGCAAGACGCTTCTGGCACACACGATCGCCGGTCTCTGGCACTGGGGCAAAGGCACCGTGCGGCTGCAGCAAGAGGGTGGCATCGCCTTTGCGGTACGCGATCCCTATCTGCCGTTCGGAACGTTGCGTGCGGCGCTCTGCTACCCGCGCGAGACCGAAGTCTGCTCGACCGAGGCGATCGTCGCCGGACTGAAAAGGGTGGGGCTGGAGCGCCTGTCGGCATCCCTCGATCGCACCGCCCGCTGGGAACATGAATTCGGCAACGACGAACGCCGGATGCTGAATGTCGTGCAATTGCTGCTGCAACGTCCCAGCTGGATCGTGATCGATGATATCGGCGATCTGATCAATGGCGAAAATGGTGAGCGGATGGCTTCGATCTTCCGCAACGAGCTGGCGGGCTCTGCCATCATCGCCATGGGAACGGAAGACGGGCACGGCGGGCTATTTTCGCATGTGCTCCACCTCGAAACGGTGGCCGAAGCGTCGAGGCTACACGTATAGGCCTCCGGGAGTGGCTTGCCGGACGGCCGTGTCGACATCGCGACGATAGGCTTGTGCCGCCTGGAGAATCGCGCCGGATTGGGCCGGATAGGTATGGATCACCTCGGCGAGCGCCGTCATGCCAATGCCGGTGCTCATGATGACGGCGATCTCGTTGATCAACTCGCTCGCATGGGAGGCGACGATGGTGGCGCCGAGGATCCGGTCCGTGCCTTCTGCGATGTGGATCTTGACGAAACCTGTCTCCTCGCCATCGGTGATGGCGCGGTCGACGTCGTTCAGCATGACCGTATAGCTCTTGATGGGGATGGACTGTCGGCGGGCGTCCCAAACCTGCAGGCCGATATGGGCGATCTCGGGGCTGCAATAGGTGCACCAGGGAATGACCGAATTGTCGTGTTTTCGACCGGCCTGCGTCAGTGCATTGGCGGCCGCGATGCGCGCGGACGATTGCGCGGCATTCGTGAATTTCAGCGGCAGGCAGGCGTCGCCGGCGGCATAGACGTCCGGGTTGCTGCTGCACAGGAATTCATCGACCGTGATGCCACGGCGAGGGTTGGACGCAATACCGGCGGCCGCAAGATCGAGCGTTTCGATATTGGGCACCCGGCCGGTGCAGACCAGGATTTCGTCGGCCGCGATTTCGCCCCTCACTTCGTTGTTGAGCGTTTCGAGGATCTTCGTGTCGCCATCCCGCCGGGCAGCCGTGACGATGGTGTTGAGGCGGATTTCCATGCCGTCGCGTGCCATAGACCAATTCAGGATTTCGGCGGCGTCGCGCTCCTCGCGCGGCAGGAATTTGGGATTGTTCTGGACGATCGTCACATGCGTGCCCAGCCGGCAGAAGGCCTGCGCCAGTTCGCAGCCGAGCGGTCCCCCACCGATGACGACGAGCCGTTTCGGCAATTCTTTCACATCGAAAATCGTCGAGCTGGTCTGGTAGCCGGCCTGTTCCAAACCCGGAATGTCGGGAATTTTCGGGCGCGCGCCTGTGGCGATCAGGGCCTTGCGGAAGGGCAGAAGGGTTTTGTCGATGTACAGCCGGTCGCTACCTGCGAAACGAGCCGCGCCAAAGAAGATGTCGATGCCCAGCGCGGCGAGCTCATCAGCCGAATGATAGACGGAAATGCGCGTGCGGATGCGCCGCATCCGCGCAAGGGCAGCGGCGAAATCGAGCGCCGGTTGTTCGGGCAGCGGTGCGCCGAATTCGTCAGCATCACGCATGGCATCATACACATGGGCGGTCCGAATAAGGGCTTTCGAAGGTACCGAACCAGTGTGCAGTGTGTCTCCACCGAGAGCGGTGCGCTCGACAAGGGCAACGGAAAAGCCGCGCCTGGCGGCATATTCCGCCGCGGCGATACCCGCCGGACCGGCGCCGACAATGACGAGATCGTAAAGGTCTTTCGGCTGAGGATTGCGCCAATCCTGCGGGCGCACGCGCCGGGAAAACAGCGTGTCGTCACTGGAGCGTGTTCGGGGTGCGGTGCGATGCATATCTATAGCCATCCACCCGTGAAGCCGGCATGTGCCAGGCCGTCACGAATATAGGGACACGTGCGCATGATGTCCCAGATCAGCCCGCTGCGGTGGTTTTCGATGCTGATTGCCAAAAGGCCCTGATCCAGTCCGTACCATCCTTCCGAAAGCCAGGCTTTGGAGCCGGAGCGCAAGGTTGGATTGAAACCGCTGGAAAACCGGTCATGGCTAATGACCTGCGGATAGTGTTCGAGCAGATGACGCGTGCCGGAAAGGGCAGCTTCGGGCGTGAAAGGCAGAGTGGCAAGCATCGCCCAGGGGGAGATCGTGCCATCATCCGGGCCATAGGGTATGCCGCGCGACATATAACCGAAGAAACGGCGGTCGCGCCCCATGCCGCGATGTGCGGCGGCAGGAGGGCCCTCGCCGGCCGTCACGCCCCAGAAATCACGGCTGTAACCGTCGAACTCATAGGGATTACGCTCGCCATAGGCGCGGTGGATGGCGATCGCGCTCCTCGTGTTCTCGAAATAATCGCTGTTCTTCTCCTGCATGAACGCATCACGGATGCCGCGGAAGTCAATCCAGGCGTGGGAAAACAGATGGGTAAAGAGCGGACCGGAATAGAGCACGTTGCGGTCCAGCAGGTTCTCCCATTGATAGGTGAGGCTCCAGGTCTCGTAGCAACTGGCCGAGAGCGGGAAGGTCGGCGATCCCAACCCGAGGATATAGAGGATCGTCGCCTCGTTATAGCCTTCCCAACCATAGTGAAGAAAGCCGCATTCCGGCTTCCAGCCCTGTGACAGGCCGGATGTGCCGTTCTGAGCCCAGTGCCAGTCGACGCGGCGATAGAGTGCATCGGCGCGGTCGCGGATTTCGCTTTCCACCCCGCCGCCGTTGAAATAGCCGGCCGCGACCAGAATGCCGGCGATCAAGAGGGCGGAGTCGATCAGCGAGAGTTCGCACTGCCAGACGCGCCGGCCAGTCTTCATATCCAGGAAATGGTAGTAGAAGCCCTTGTAACCCGTGGCGTCCGGCGCCTCGCTCTGCTCGCTTTCGAGCAGGAATTTCAGCACCTTGAGCGTGAGGCGCGCGGCTTCTGAGCGAGATAGCCAGCCGTTTTCGATGGCCACCGGATAGGCGGAGAGTGCAAACCCTACGACGGCGATACTGCAAGGCGATCCGGCCCGGGACGTGTCGGCCACGAGGCCTGTCTCCATATCGGCATAATCGGTCAGATAGGAAAAGGCGGCGCGCTGGAGCCGGAGGACCAGCGCCTCGTCTGAAAGGTGCTTCAAGCCGTCCATCTCGCTCCTGCCATTGACGGGACGCTGCAAATCCCCGGGGGCGGGCGTCAGGCCCAACCATAACGAAGGGCACTCAGAAGGCAACGGAGGTTGCGCGTGTATTACGGGGTATGTTGACGATCATGCTCGGCGCCTCGCTTACGCGCTCCTCCCGAGGGTTTGGCCGCATTAAGGACTTGCAGATTTTCGAGCGAAATGCCGCACGCGGGCGATTGTCGCGGTGCGGCAACGTGGGCGTGTGCGCCGAATTGACTTTTATCGGTCGGAAGCCACATCCTTTCCCGGAGGCAGCGGCTTGAAAAGGCCCGCGGCTGCCCGATGAAAGGACGTGGCCCATGTTCGAACAGTTGGACGCAACGCTGCTTGCCCGCTTCCAGTTTGCCTTCACCGTCTCCTTCCACATCGTCTTTCCGGCCTTTTCGATCGGTCTTGCGAGCTATCTCGCCGTGCTGGAAGGGCTGTGGCTCTGGACGAAAGACGAAGTCTATTTTGCGCTCTTCAATTTCTGGAAGACGATTTTTGCGCTCGCTTTTGGCATGGGCGTCGTCTCGGGCATCGTCATGTCCTACCAGTTCGGCACGAACTGGAGCGTTTTTTCCGACAAGGCCGGACCGGTCATCGGCCCCTTGATGGGCTATGAGGTGATGACGGCATTCTTCCTGGAAGCGGGCTTTCTGGGGGTCATGCTGTTCGGCCTCAACCGCGTCGGCCCGAAGCTCCACTTCTTCGCCACGTTGATGGTCGCACTGGGCACGCTGATTTCGGCCACCTGGATCCTTGCCGCCAATTCCTGGATGCAGACGCCGGCCGGATTTTCCGTAAACGAGGCGGGGCAGTTCGTCCCGACCGACTGGTGGGCGGTGATCTTCAACCCGTCTTTCCCCTATCGCCTCGTGCACATGGTGCTGGCTGCCTATCTCACCACCGCCCTCGTCGTCGGTGCGGTCGGCGCGTATCATCTGTTGCGCGGCGACGCGCCGAAGCGGGCGAAAACGATGTTCTCCATGGCCATGTGGATGGCGGCCATCGTCGCCCCCATCCAGATCTTCGCCGGGGACATGCACGGGCTCAACACGCTGGAGCACCAGCCGGTCAAGGTCATGGCGATGGAAGGGCACTATCAGAGCCATCCCGACGGCGCGCCGCTCATCCTCTTCGGTCTTCCGAACTCCGCCGAGCAGCGTGTCGACTACGCCGTCGAAATCCCGAAACTGTCGAGCCTCATTCTGAAGCACGATCTGAATGCGCCGCTTGCCGGGCTCGATACGGTGCCGAGGGAACTGCAACCGCCCGTCGCCGTTGTCTTCTGGTCCTTCCGCATCATGGTCGCCATCGGCTTTGCCATGCTCGGCCTTGGGCTCTGGTCGCTCTGGTGTCGCTGGCGCGGCACGCTCGACGAGAACCGCTGGCTGCACCGCGCCGCCATCGTCATGGGGCCTGCCGGTTTCGTCGCCGTGCTCGCCGGATGGGTGACGACAGAGGTCGGCCGCCAGCCCTATACGGTCTATGGCCACCTGCTGACCGCCCAGTCCGTCGCGCCCATCGACGCGCCGGCCGTGGCAACCTCGCTGATTGCCTTCATCGTCGTCTATTTCCTCGTTTTCGGCGCCGGCACGTTCTATATCCTGCGCCTGATGGCCCGCCTACCGCGCGATCCTATGCCCGATCTTGCCGAAGGGCCGCTCCGTTCCACCGGCATCACGCCGGCCGCGGCAACCAGCACCGGGAACCACCACCATGGCGCTTGATCTTCCCTTCATCTGGGCGGCCATCATCGCCTTTGCCGTGCTCGCCTATGTCATTCTCGATGGTTTCGATCTCGGCGTCGGCATCCTCTTTCCCTTTTTCAAGGAGAAACACGATCGCGACGTCATGATGAATTCCGTGGCACCCGTCTGGGACGGTAACGAGACCTGGCTGGTGCTGGGCGGCGGCGGGCTGATGGCGGTGTTCCCGCTCGCCTACGCCACCATCCTGCCGGCGCTCTACATGCCGCTCATCCTCATGCTGCTCGGCCTCATTTTCCGCGGCGTCGCCTTCGAATATCGCTGGCGTACCCGGCGCGGCGAGTTCCTCTGGGATATCGCCTTTGCCGGCGGCTCCATGGTCGCCGCCTTCACGCAGGGTGTGGCGCTCGGCGCGCTGGTACAGGGCATTCCCGTGGAAAACCGCGCCTATGCCGGCGGCTGGTGGGACTGGCTCACACCCTTTTCCATCGCGGCCGGCCTTGCGCTCATCATCGGGTATGCGTTGCTTGGAGCCACCTGGCTGGTGATGAAGACCAGCGGTGATCTAGCCGCCCGCGCACGCCGCTACGCTCTGCGGGCTGGAATAGGCACGCTCGTCGCCATGGGCGTTTTCAGCCTGTGGACACCCTTCCTCGAGCCGCTGTACTTCGACCGCTGGTTCGGCTGGCCCACCGTGATCTTCAGTCTTCTGGTGCCGCTGCTCGTGCTCGGCTGCTTCGCGCTTTTGGTGCATGGCCTGCGAACGGAGCACGATACCCGGCCGTTTCTGGCAGCGCTCGGTCTCTTCATCCTCGGCTTCACCGGCATCGGCATCAGCTTCTACCCCTATATCGTGCCGGCCTCGCTGACGATCTGGCAGGCTGCGGCCCCGCAGGAGAGCCTGTCCTTCCTGCTGGTCGGCGCGATGGTGCTGATCCCCATGATCCTCGGCTATACCGTCTATGCTTATTGGGTGTTCCGCGGCAAAATCGACCCGGAAGAGGGCTATCACTGATGCCGGAAACCTCGACGGGGCGAAAGCTGCTCTGGTTTGTCGGCCTGTGGGCCGGCGGCGTGCTGGCCGTGACGGTCGTCGGCTTCGCCATCAAGCTTGCGATCGGCACGTAAGGGCTCGTGAGCGCTATGAAATTTCCTCAGCATCAGATTGCTGCCCCCGAGAATTTCACCTACATTGACCAAATGGTAAAAAGACGCCTTTCAAACGCGCAATCAACCACAGGGGAAATTAATGTACAGCAATTCTCGGAATTTCGGTGTTTCCAGGCGAACTCTGATCAAGCTTGCGGGCGCCACCGCGGCAGTCGCCGCCGCAGGCCTTCCAACACGTCTCTTCGCCGCCGAGCCCATCAAGGTGGCCGCGATCTATACCGTTCCTGTCGAGCAGCAGTGGGTCAGCCGCATCCACAAGGCGGCCAATGCCGCCAAGGAGCGCGGCGACATCGATTATGTCTATTCGGAAAACACCGCCAACAATGACTATGAGCGCGTGATGCGCGAATATTGCGAGGCCGGGCACAAGCTCATTCTCGGCGAGGTTTTCGGCGTGGAGGATGCGGCCCGCGCGGTCGCCCGCGATTATCCCGATGTCGCCTTTCTGATGGGGTCGAGCTTCAAGCCGGACGCGGCCCTGCCGAATTTCGCGGTATTCGACAACTATATCCAGGATGCGTCCTACCTCTCCGGCCTTGTCGCGGGCGCGGTGACCAAATCGAAAAACATCGGCATGGTCGGCGGGCACCCGATCCCGGAGGTCAACCGGCTGATGAACGCCTTCATGGCGGGCGTGAAGGAAGTCGCTCCCGACACGAAGTTCCAGATCGCCTTCATCGGCTCTTGGTTCGATCCGCCCAAGGCCAAGGAAACCGCCTTCGCGCAGATCGATGGCGGCGCCGACCTGCTTTATGCCGAGCGTTTCGGTGTCTCCGATGCCGCCAAGGAGAAGAAGGTGCTTGCCATCGGTAACGTCATCGACACCCAGGCGGACTATCCCGAGACCGTCGTCGCCTCGGCGCTGTGGCATTTCGAGCCGACCCTCGACAAGGCGATTGCCGAAGTGAAGGCCGGCACCTTCAAGGCCGACGACTACGGCGTCTATTCCTTCATGAAGAACGGCGGCTGTTCGCTGGCGCCTCTCGGCACCTTCGAAGGCAAGGTCCCCGACGAGATCAAGGCCAAGATCGCCGAGAAGGAGAAGGCGATCAAGGACGGCTCGTTTACCGTCGCAGTCGATGACGCCGAGCCGAAATCGACCTGAGCGTTCTCCGCAGCCGGAGAGAGACGGCTCGCACTGCCTCTCTCCCAACGGCAAAGCCTCCACCGTTCCTTCCGATCGGCTCGACGTGTCCAGTAATCCTGTCCTTCGCCTCTCCGGCATCAGCAAGCGTTTCGGCCCGCTTCGGGCCAATGACGGCATTTCCTTCGAGTTGAAGCGCGGTGAAGTCATCGCTTTACTCGGCGAGAACGGTGCCGGCAAGACGACATTGATGAACATCCTCTTCGGCCACTATGTCGCCGACGACGGGACCGTCGAAGCCTTCGGCAAGCTCCTGCCGCCGGGCGATCCCCGTGCCGCGCTCGATGCCGGCATCGGCATGGTGCACCAGCACTTCACCCTTGCCGACAACATGACCGTGCAGGAAAACATCGCGCTCGGCACGGAAAGCCTCTGGCGTCCAAGGCTCGACAGGGCGGCAGCGAGCCGGCGCATCGCGCAATTGGCGGCCGATTTTGGCCTTGCGGTCGATCCCGCAGCCATCGTGTCGACACTCTCGGTCGGCGAGCGCCAACGGGTCGAAATCCTCAAGGCACTCTACCGCGATGCCCGTATCCTGATCCTCGACGAGCCGACGGCGGTGTTGACGCCGACAGAAACCGACGCCCTGTTCCGCACATTGAAGCTGCTGGTCGCCAAGGGCCTTTCGATCATCTTCATCTCCCACAAGCTGCATGAGGTGATGGCCGTCAGCGATCGCGTCCTGGTACTGCGGGCCGGCCGGCTTGCCGGCGAGCGTGAAACAAGCGCGACCGATCGCAAGGAACTGGCCGCCCTGATGGTCGGCCAGGAGGTGAAGCCGGCGGACGTGAACCCGATCACCCTGGGCGCGCCGCTGCTCGTCCTCGATCGCATCTCCACCGTGCCCTACAATGGCGCGGGCCTCGATGAAGTCTCTCTCACCCTCACGGGCGGTGAGATAACGGGCCTTGCCGGCGTTTCCGGCAATGGCCAGGCCGCGCTGGCGGCGCTGCTCGCGGGAACCCGCCGTCCGACCGCCGGCCGTATTTCCATCACCGGCAGGGACATGTCCGATTGGTCGCCGCGTGCTGCCCTCGCGCATGGCGTGGCGCGCATCCCCGAAGATCGCCATGCCGTCGGCACCATCGGCGACATGAGCGTCACCGAAAATGTCGTCGCCGAGCGCTATGCCAGCCCGCGCTTTAGCCGTCTGGGCTTCCTCAACTGGAAGGCCGCCCGAAAATTCGCCGAACAGATTATTGCCGACTACGACGTCAAATGTCCTTCGCCCGAGGCGCGCATCCGCCTGCTTTCGGGCGGCAACATGCAGAAACTCATCCTCGGCCGGGCGCTCGATCCCGATCCGGCGGTCATCCTGGCCAGCCAGCCGACCCGCGGTCTTGATGTCGGGGCGGTTGCCTATGTCCACCGCAGGCTGCTTGCCGCCCGCGACCGGGGTGCCGCCGTGCTGCTGATCTCGGAGGACCTCGAGGAGGTTCTGGCGCTGTCCGACCGGGTCATCGTCATGTCGCGAGGCCGCCTTTCCACGCCGTCGGCGCGTGGCGAACGCAGCATAAGGGAACTGGGAGAGTTGATGGCAGGCCATAGCGCGGAGCAAGGCGATCATGCGGCTTGAGCCGAAACCCGCACCGTCTCTGGCGGCCCTCATCCTCTTTCCGGTCGCGGCCATCGCGACGACGCTCGTTCTGACGTCGATCCTCGTTCTCTTGGCCGGCGCCTCGCCGCTGTCGGTCTTTTACCTTGTTGCCAAGGGAGCGGCCGGTTCACAGTTCGCGCTGTTCGAAACGCTGACCCGCGCCACGCCGCTCATCTTCACCGGTCTTGCCATCGCCGTCGCCTTCCGTGCCAAGCTCTGGAACATCGGTGCGGAGGCTCAGCTCTATATGGGCGGCGTGATGACCGTGGTGCTCGGAACCGGCGCGCTGCCGCTGCCGTCCGCGATCCTGATCCCGATCCTGATGCTTGCCGCCATGCTTGCCGGCGCGCTGATGCTGCTCGGCCCGGCCGTGCTGAAGACGCGCTTCGGCGTTGATGAGGTGGTCACGACCCTGCTTCTCAACTTCATCGTCCTGCTCTTCGTTTCCATGTTGCTCGAAGGGGTGCTCAAGGACCCGATGGGCTTGGGCTGGCCGCAATCTCAAAAAGTGATCGCCGAAGCGCAGTTGCCGCGCCTCATCCAGGGAAAACGCTTGCATCTCGGCTTCATCATTGCCATTGCCGCGGCCGTTTTCATCTGGGTCGTCACCAAGAAGACGCTGCTCGGTTATGAGATGCGTGCGGTCGGGCACAATGCCGAAGGCGCCCGCTTTGTCGGCATTCCGGTCAACCGCGTGCTGATGAAGACGGCGCTGCTTTCGGGCGGGCTCGCCGCCCTTGCCGGCTTCTCCGAGGTCTCCGGGCTCAAGGGCAACCTGACGCTCGATCTCTCGCCCGGCTACGGCTATAGCGGCATCGTCGTTGCCATGCTGGCCATGCTCAACCCGCTCGGGGTCGTCGCCTCGGCGATCTTCGTCGCAGGTATCTTCGTCGGTGCGGATGCCATGAGCCGGGCCGCGAAAGTGCCGAGCTACATCGCCGACGTGATGGTCGCGACCTCGCTTTTGACGATGGTGGTGGCAATCCTTCTGACCCGTTTCCGGATAAGGTGGAAGTGACATGGACGCGCTGGACATCCTTTTCACCGCCTCCTTCTGGGTTGCCGCCATCCGCATCGCGTCGCCGCTGATCTTCGCTACCATGGGCGAGCTGATCTGCGAACGCGCCGGCGTTCTCAATCTCGGTATCGAGGGCATCATGACGGCGGGCGCGTTTGCCGGCTGGTTCACCGTCTATGCCGGCGGCGACCTGTGGACCGGCATCGCGGTTGCCGCTCTTGTCGGTGCCCTGCTTGGCCTCCTGCAGGCCACGCTGACCGTTCCGCTCGGCCTGTCGCAGCATGTGGTTGGCATTGGCGTGACACTGCTTGCCACCAGTCTCACCTATTTCACCTATCGCCTGCTCTTGCCGGAAGTGACCTCGCCGCCGAAGATCGAGCCGTTCCAGCCGTTGCCGATCCCCGGCCTGTCGAATATCCCCGTCATCGGCGAAGCGCTGTTCACGCAGACGCCGCTCACCTATCTCGCCTTCTTCACGGTCGCCGCCGTGGCCTGGATTCTCTATCGCACGCCTGTCGGGCTTGCGGTGCGGGCTGCCGGTGAAAATCCCTCCGCGGTCGAGGCGCAGGGCATTTCCGTGACCGGCATCCGCATGGGCGCCGTCGTCGCAGGCAGCGCGTTGATGGCGATCGGGGGAGCCTTCCTCACCACCTCCGCCTTCAACTCGTTCTTTTTCCAGATGATCAACGGGCGGGGCTGGATCTGCATCGCGCTCGTCGTCTTCGGGTCCTGGCGACCGGGCAAGGCGCTTATCGGCGCCATTCTGTTTGCCGCCTTCGACGCCTATCAGGTGCGCCTGCAGCAGATTTCCGGCGGCATTGTCCCGTACCAGGTTTTCCTGATGATGCCCTATGCGCTGTCCATTCTGGCGCTGATCCTGGTCGCGCGCCGCGCCACCTATCCCAAAGCTTTGATGATCCCCTACCAGAAAGGCGAAAGATGAGTTTCGACCTGATCGTAAAGGGCGGTACGCTGCCCGATGGAACCGTGGCCGACATCGGCATCAAGGGCGACAGGATCGCCTCGATCGAGCCGCGCATCGAGGCCGAAGCGGGGCGCACCGTCGACGCCGCCGGCAATCTGGTCAGCCAGCCCTTCATCGACCCGCATTTCCATATGGACGCGACGCTTTCCTACGGCCTGCCGCGCATCAATGCCTCGGGTACGTTGCTGGAAGGCATCGCCCTCTGGGGTGAATTGAAGCCGCTGCTGACCCATGAAGCCGTCAAGGAGCGGGCGCTCGCCTATTGCGACTGGGCTGTCTCGATGGGCCTGCTCGCCATCCGCACCCATGTCGACACCTGCGACGACCGGCTTCTGGCCGTGGAGGCGTTGCTTGAGGTGAAGAAGGAAATTGCGCCCTATATCGACCTCCAGCTCGTCGCCTTTCCGCAGGATGGTCTCTACCGCTCCCCGAATGCGCGGGAAAACACCATCCGCGCCCTTGATCTGGGTGTCGATGTCGTCGGTGGCATTCCGCATTTCGAGCGCACTATGGAGGACGGAAGACGCTCCGTCACGGAACTCTGCGAGATCGCGGCCGAGCGCGGCCTGATGGTCGACTTGCATTGCGACGAGACCGATGATCCGCATTCGCGTCATATCGAACAGCTTGCCTATGAGAGCCAGCGGCTCGGCCTGCACGGCCGCGTGGCCGGCTCGCATTTGACCTCGATGCATTCGATGGACAATTACTACGTCTCGAAGCTCTTGCCGCTGATCGCGGAAGCCGGGGTCTCGGCCATTCCCAACCCGCTGATCAACATCATGCTGCAAGGCCGGCACGACAGCTATCCCAAGCGTCGTGGGATGACGCGTGTGCCGGAGATGCTGAAAGCGGGCATCCGCGTCGGCTGGGGCCAGGATTGTGTGCTCGATCCCTGGTATTCGCTCGGCACCGCCGACATGCTCGACGTCGCCTTTATGGGCCTGCACGTCGCGCAAATGTCCTCGCCGGCCGATATGCGGACCTGCTTCGATATGGTCACGAAGGTCAATGCCGGGATCATGGGGCTCGATCATCTCGGCCTTGCCGTGGGCAAGACGGCGAGCCTCGTCGTGCTTGATGCGGGCAATCCCATTGAGGCGGTGCGCCTGCGCGCCGAGCGATTGTGCGTCGTGGCGAAGGGCAAGGTCGTGGCCGAACGCGAAAAGCGTGACACCGCCCTTGTCATCAAAGGACGTCCAGCGACGATAAATCGACGCCATGTCCTGCCGCCGCAGGGATAATAGGAGTAGGCTGATGATGGCGGCGACGCTGGTAGAGGAAGGGCTGCCTGTATCACCGCGCCTGTCATTGCGATGCACATACCAGCCGGCCGATGGCCGTTCTAGGAGATTGGACGTCGCTCTATCCGGCAGCTTGCTTCTATTCGTCGGGCGTCACCATATTTCCGGCCATTGCTCCGGACGGTCGAACATTTCTCCTAAAAAGAAGCGCTACCCGTAGTCCCGGCTCCGCATCCGCCAACAAAAGATCGGCGTCGTGCAGGTCGGCCACCGCCTTCACCAGCGCGAGCCCCAGCCCGCTGCCCTCCGTGCTCCGGCTTTTTTCGAGCCGGTAGAGGCGGCGCAGGACCTTCTCCCGCTCGGCCACGGGAATGCCGGGTCCGGTGTCGCGCACGGATGCGCTGATCCGGTCGGCATTCCGCTGAACTGCGCAGGTGATCGTGGTGCCGGGCGGGCAATGGCGGATCGCGTTTTCGATGAGGTTTGCCAGTGCTTGCGTCAGCAGTTCCTTGTCGCCGTCAACCCGGGCCGGGCCGGCGATATCGGGATGCAGGGTTTGGCCCGCATCGGCAGCCACATCGGCATAAATCTCCGCCATGGTCCGCATCAGCGCGGCGAGATCCACCGCCACGAATTGCGCGCGCCGCGCGCCGGTCTCGATCTGGGCGATGCGCAGCAGCGCGGAGAATGTCTCGTTGATCCTGTCGCTCTCGGCGATCGCCTCCGCCAGGTCGTCTTGGGCGGGAAGACCGTCCGCAAGCCTGGCGGCCGCGTTCTCGATGCGGATCCGCAGCCGGTTGAGGGGTGTGCGCAGGTCATGGGCGATATCGGCGCTGACCTGCCGCATCGCCTCGACCGAGCCTTCCAGCCTGACGAGGCTGACATTGATCGCCGTGGAGATGCGATCGAGATCGTCGCCGCGCCCCGAAACCGGCAGACGCGCGGACAGATCGCCATGCGCCACCAGGGCGACGGCGGCCTCGGCACTGGACAGCCGGCTCTGGACCCGCGTGGCAAGGATCGCGCCCGCCGCAACGGTCGCCAGCCCGGCGACGAGGGCAGCCCAGCCGAAGGCGCCGAGGACGATGTTCTCCAGCGCCTCCTGATCGGCGTCGTCCAGACCGACAGCAAGGCTATATTGCCCCGCCGGACCTGAAAACATTCGGTAGAGCGCATCGGCGGGAATGCCCAGCTCTGCGGCGGCAATGGTGGACCAGCCGAGCGGCAGGGCCGCGTCCGTGATATTACCCGCAAGGACTTGCCCCTTGTCGTCCGTCAGCAGATAGACGGTCGATCGGTCAGGACTGGCGTCGATGCGGGTGGTGACGGCTTCGATGAGGTCGGTCCGGTCGTCCAGCAGGCTCGTGCGGGCGATGGCCGTGAAGATCTCGGTCACGCGCGCATCCTGCCGCGCCGACAGCCGCTCGCGCATGAGGCCGTAGCCGACAGCGCCGGCAAGCAACAATGTGGTCAGAACGAGCAGCGTCAAGCCCAATGCGAGCCGGAACGAACTGTGCCGCCACAGGTCAACGGGCCGCATAGAGCGAATAGCCCATGTTTTTGACCGTATGCAAAAGGGCGGTCTCGAAGGGTTTGTCGATCTTGGCGCGCAGGCGGCTGACATGCGTTTCCACCACGGAGGTCTTGGGATCGAAGTGGAAATCCCAGACCCGCTCCAAAAGCATGGTGCGCGTCACCACTCGTCCTTCGTTGCGCATCAGCACTTCCAGCAGCGTGAATTCGCGAGGCAGGAGGTCGATCGGCTGGCCGGCGCGGGTGGCGGTCCGGCGCATCAAGTCAAGCTCCAGATCGGCGACGCGCAGCACGGTCTTCACCTCCTGCACCGGCGGGCGGCGGGCGAGCGCGTTGACGCGCGCCATCAGCTCGGCAAAGGCGAAGGGCTTGATCAGGTAGTCGTCGGCGCCGGCCTCCAGCCCGTCGACACGATCGTCGATGCCGCCGAGCGCCGTCAGGAACAGGACCGGCGTCTTGCGGCCCGCAGCACGCAAGGCCCGCACGAGCGACAGCCCGTCCAGCCCCGGCAGCATCCGGTCGATCACCAGCACGTCATAGCTCTCGCGGGTCGCCTGGAACAGACCGTCGGTGCCCTCCGCCAGCACATCGCAGACATGGCCCTGCTCACAAAGGCCGCGCGCCACATAGGCGGAGACGGAAGGATCATCCTCGATCAGCAGGATACGCATGGGTGCTTTCGGTGGCTCGGAGCATGAAGGACGGTTCCCAGGATAGGAAGACAGCTTAACGCCCGGTTCTCGCCCACTATACAAATCTGTAATCCAGTTGAAAGCTGGCTGAATGGCCGGCCTCTAGGTCGCCCGGGCCGGGCATGTCGCCCCGCCGGAGAAATTATGAAATAGCTTTCCATCCCGGCGTAGGCCGCTTGCGCCTGCCGCGCCCTGCGCCCCCTCGGTCCAGACCCGCATAACGCTCGTCTTCCGATAGCCCAAACCCTGCCCCGAAGCACCGGGACCGGGCCTTCGATGGACCGGACCCTCGGACTGGGTTTACGCCAGCGGCTCCGTGCTCCTGCTCGGGGCTGCTCGTGGCGCTGGCCGTCTGGCGCCGGCGGGAGGGAACCCTCTCCATCGACGGCATCAGGCATCGGCAGGCCGAGGCGATGTTCTGGGTTGCGGTGCTGTTTTCCAACAGCCTGGGCACAGCTTATGGCGATTTCCTCGTCAACACCTGTCGCTAGGCTATCTCGCCGCCGCCGCGGTCTGCACTGCCGTCATCGCTGTCGTGATCGTGCTTCATTACACCCACGCGGTGAACGACGCAGCGCTGTTCTGGATCGCCTTCATCTTCACGCGGCCGTTCGGCGCGACGTCGGCGATCTCCTCACCAAGCCGCTGGCAAAGGGAGGTTTCGATCTCGGCACGCAGAGTGCCTCGCTGTCTGCTTCGCGTCGATGGCCGCTCTCATCGCCCTAACGATGCGGGGGCGGCGCAAGGCTTCCCCCGCATTACATATCTGTAAGCTTCCTGAAATCCGGCTGCATGCTTGTGCGCTCACAACGGGCGGAAGCAGACATCCTTCCTCGTCGGAGCACCATCATGAAACAGTTTCTTCTGGCCACGGTCCTCATCGCCGTGCCTGTCGCCGCCTTTACGGGCTTCCAGCTCTATCAGAACCGGGCGAACGCCGCCGCAGGCGTCTCTGTCGCCGGTCTGGGCGATCTCTCGGCATTCAACTCCATCGTGGTGGATGTGCAGAAGATTGCCGGCATGGGCGACCTGCCCGGTGCGAAGACACGGATCAAGGATTTCGAGATCGCCTGGGACCAGGCCGAGGCGGGGCTGAGACCCATGGACCCCGCCCGCTGGGGCACGATCGACGAGGCGGCCGATGCCGCGTTGTCGGCGCTTCGCGCCAAGACCCCCGATCCGGCCGCAGTCAATGAAACCCTCGCAGCGTTGCTGGCCGCTTTGGCGGACGAAAAGGCGGTGGCGAAATGAGCCCGACACATGAGACATCCCTCGCCACGAACCGCGTGCCGGAGGTGACCCTGAATTTCTGGTTGATCAAACTTATGGCCGTCACCATGGGAGAGACCGCCGCCGACTATCTCGCGGTCAATCTCGGCTTCGGCCTGACGGCGACATCCTTGATCATGACGGCGGTACTGGCGGTAGCATTGGTTCTGCAATTCCGGCAGAAACGCTATGTACCCTGGAGCTACTGGCTGGCTGTCGTGCTGATCAGCATCGTCGGCACGCTGGTCACCGACAATCTGGTGGACAATTTCGGCGTGCCGCTCATCGCCACGACGATCCTCTTCACCGTCGCGCTCGCCGTGACCTTCCTGCTCTGGTTCCGGTCCGAGAGCACGCTTTCGATCCATGCGATCTTCACGACCCGGCGGGAGGTCTATTACTGGCTGGCGATCCTGTTCACCTTCGCCCTCGGTACGGCGGCGGGCGATCTGGTGGCGGAACAGTTCGGCCTCGGCTACCTTGCGACCGGCATCCTGTTCGGCATGATCATCGCCTCGCTTACGGCCGGTTACTTCCTGATGGGGCTCGATGCGGTCCTGGGATTCTGGCTGGTCTATATCTTCACCCGTCCGCTCGGCGCTTCCTTCGGGGATCTGCTGTCGCAACCGATCCGATATGGCGGGCTGGGTCTGGGCACCGTCATCACCAGCGCCCTTTTCCTAGCTGCGATCGCAGGGATCGTCGCCTTGATGAGTGTCGGCCGCACTGATCGGGATTATGCGCGCTGATATTCCTTGGAATGGGTGAAATGGCGTCCCTGCCTCTTGACGGCAACGCGGGAACATAGTGTGCAATCCGCGGTGAAGACAGGCAGGCACGACAGGTTCGGAAGCGAGAATGAGCACCTTTACTCCCCCTCAAGCCGGCGGCGTCGATTCAGGTTATGCCTGGCTGCGGCTGGTGCTCACGCTTGTTCTCGGCACTGTCGCCTGCGTCGGCAATTGGTCCGTCGTGGTGGTGCTGCCAACCCTTCAGCTGGAATTCGACACGCTGCGCGGCGGCGCCTCCTTGCCCTATACGTCCACCATGCTGGGCTTTGCGCTGGGTGGCGTGGCGATGGGGCGGCTGGCCGACCGGGCGGGCATCGTCGTGCCGGTGCTGATCGGTGCGGCTCTGCTGGGTATCGGCTATGTGGCGGCGGCCTTCACCAGCAATATCTGGCAGTTTTCCGCGATTTCGGCCGTGATCGGCCTCGGCTCGGCCGCCGGCTTCTCGCCGTTGATCTCCGACCTTTCCCACTGGTTCCGCAAGCGGCGTGCGCTTGCCGTTACCTTCGCCGCCTCCGGCAGCTATCTCTCCGGCACAGTGTGGCCGCTGGTCGTCGAGCATTTCCAGACGACGCAGGGCTGGCGCGCCACCCATATCGGCATCGGGCTGTTCGTCCCGCTGGTGATGGTGCCGATCGGCCTTCTGCTGAGAAGGCGGCTCGAAACCGCCGCCTATGTCGAGGCGGAAACCGCGACTGAAGCGGCGCGCAGCGAGCTCGGCCTCAAGCCGAACGTGCTGCAGGGCATTCTCGTCGTCGCGGGCTTTGCCTGCTGCATGGCCATGTCGATGCCGCAGGTCCATATCGTCGCCTATTGCGGTGACCTCGGCTACGGGGTCGCCGTCGGCACGCAGATCGTTTCCTTGATGCTCGGCCTCGGCGTCGTCAGCCGCCTTGCCTCAGGCGTGGTCGCGGACCGCATCGGGGCCGGCCCGATGCTGATCCTCGGATCCTCCATGCAGGCTGCGGCGCTACTGCTCTATCTGTTCTTCGACAGCCAGTCCTCGCTCTATGTGATCTCCGGCCTGTTCGGCCTTTTCCAGGGCGGCATCGTACCGATGTATGCGGTGATCATTCGCCAGTTCCTGCCGCCGCGCGAGGCCGGCATCCGCATCAGCCTGGTGCTGATGGCAACCGTGCTCGGCATGGCCTGCGGCGGCCTGGCCGCCGGCTATATCTTCGATGCGACCGGATCCTACCGCCTGGCCTTCCTGCATGGCTTCTTTTGGAATCTCGTGAATCTGGTTTTGGTGAGCGGGCTGATACTCTGGCCGAAACTGCGCCAGCGAAGGCATGCGGCAATGGCGCGGTGAAAGCCGCAATAACTCCGATGTTGTCCACCGCGCAGCATGAAATGCTGTAACGTTGCGAAGTTTCCGCAACATCTGCCGCGTCCTACTCTAAAAATGAGATAGGCCCACGGTCGCTATCGGGCTGACAGATCGCAAAACCTATTCGCCCTGATGGCCCGTGAGACGGGCTTTCAACGCCTGTTTGCGCGTGTCCGGCAGGTGGCGCCAGTCGATGCCGGAAAGAGCCGCATCCATTGCCCAGAGCGCATGAAGCGTGATCGCCTTCGAAAACCGGAATTTGAGACGCGTGTAAGCTTCCACCGCGCCAAGCTCACGCAAGGCCGCGGGTGTCGTAATGTCGATCTCGACCAGCCGCGCGGCGAGATAGGGTCCGATATTCGGCAGCTCTTCAAGTCGGTTCATCGGTGCTCCTCCGGAGTACCATAGGCCAACCGACGGCATCCTGTCAGTGAGAAAGTGGCGATCGAAGCGTTACAGAGCCTCACATCCGCCCCGATACGTCTTCCGCTTTCATATCATCGGTTATGTTGTCGCGAATGATCCGCTTTCTCAAAAAGAATATAAATTACAGTTGTCTAGCGACAGAGCCGTAGGTGGAATTGTAAGGAGCTGCTATGAGTGGATATGATGTAAAACACATCCCCTTTCGCCTGATTAGCAAGCGCCGGCCATGAGGTCCCTCCGGCAGGCAGGCACTCTTTTTGTTGACCGGCGGCCTTTGTGGCTGCTTGCTCGGCCCGTGCTCCGGGTGAGCGGCCCCCTGCCACGAGTCTTCAGACGGAGAGACTGAAGGTGGGCCGGAACCGAAATGCCAGGAACAAACGCGCTCGCATCTGGTTAGATGTTGAAACCAATCCGCGAAGGGGCAGGGCCCCGATCCGGATAAAACGCGCCAGCGAGCGAGGGACATGTCATGGTCGATTTTGAAGAGCTTGTGCGCACTGAAGCTTATCTTATTTGGGAATCGGCGGGCCGGCCTGACGGGCAGGATCGCGAGCACTGGCAAATGGCGCTTACACGCGTGCAAGTCCGTATGCAGAAAACCGGAAATCGAAAGACAGCGGCGGTGGTGCCTCTTGCCGTATCGCGCGTTGTTCTCTCCTCCCGTAAGCAGAAGCGCCGCGATGCGAGCCCGCACCGGGTGATTTCGGCCTGACCAGCCACACGGCGACGTACAACGGAGTTCCACCTTCCGACAATGCACGTTCTTTCTGTCGTGTCCGAGATTTATCCGCTTATAAAGACGGGTGGGCTGGCTGACGTAGCCGGAGCGCTCCCCAAGGCGTTGGCGACCCAAGGCGTCAGGGTTCTGTCGCTCGTGCCGGGCTATCCTCAGGTTCTGGCACAACTCCCGCACAGAAAAGAAGTCGGCCGTCTCGAGGCGGTGCTCGGCCACACCGCGGTTGTAACGCGCGCGCAGACCGAAGGCCTCGACCTGCTTGTCCTCGAAGTCCCCGAGCTGTTTGATCGGGCCGGAGGCCCCTATCTCGATAAGCATGCGCGCGATCACCCCGACAACTGGCTGCGCTTTGCTGTTCTTTCTCTTGCAGGTGCCAGGATTGGCCTTGGTGAACTGCCGGATCTGAAGATCCACCTCGTTCACGTCCATGACTGGCAGGCGGCACTTCTCCCGGTTTACCTTCGATACAGATACGCAAGCACGCTGCCCGTCGTGTGCACGATCCACAATCTCGCTTTTCAGGGGCAATTCGCCTTCGATATCGCGCCGCGACTTGAGCTGCCGACCTCCGCCCTCGACGTCGATTGCCTCGAATATTATGGCGGCATCGGTTTTTTGAAAGGTGGCATCACCTGCTCGGACATCGTGACGACCGTCAGCCCCACCTATGCGAGGGAAATCCTTTCAGCAGAGTTGGGTATGGGGCTGGATGGAGTCTTGCAGGCGCGTCGGTCGGCGCTTTACGGAATTGTCAATGGAATCGATGCCGATGTCTGGAATCCGGCGGCCGATCCGCATATTCCAATGACATATGACGCTCGGTCGCTGGCACGTCGCCAACAGAACCGTGCCACGCTACTGGATCGTTTCCGTTTACCTGATCACGGAGGACCTCTCTTTGCAGCGCTGACTCGCCTTACATGGCAAAAGGGCGCGGACATGCTGCCGGAAGCAGCAGATGAGATCGTCGCGCATGGGGGACATCTTGTGATCTGCGGGCAGGGGGACCGTGCGATTGAGGAAACTCTGCATATTTGTGCGGAACGCCATCATGACCGTATCGGCTTGCACGTCGGCTATAGCGAGGACTTGGCCCATCTGATCGTTTCGGGGGCTGATATTCTTATCCAACCGTCGCGATTTGAACCCTGTGGCCTGACGCAGCTATATGCCATGCGATATGGGGCCATCCCTCTCGTCGGTCGCACCGGTGGGCTCTCCGAGACCATCATCGACGCCAACGAGGCCGCGATGGCACGGGAAGTCGCGACAGGCTTCCAGTTTCATCCCGTTGAGCCACACAGCTTTCGCGAGGCAGTCCGGCGGGCATGCGAAGCATACTCTGACCGAGATGCTTGGTCCGGCCTGCAACGACAGGCGATGAAGGCCGACTTCTCATGGGAGCGGAGCGCCGCGCAGTATGCCCAATTGTTCGAAGCAGTCTGGACGGCCTGGCGCCAGTCGACAGGCGGTTCGGCGCCAGCCCCGGCGGACCACGCCTAGCGCTCAGATCTCGGTTTGCTCGCCTCCGCGTTTGCCGCTTCGGCTCCCGCGCGAAGATGGTCCTCGTCGATTATCCGGGCTCCGCGCTGTCTTGTAAAATAGCGGGACACCCACTGAACGGTGACAAGCAGGCGCTTCTCGAAGTTGATCAGCAGGTAGACGTGCACGAACGCCCACAGGAACCAGGCAAGTCGGCCTTTCAGTGTCCATTTTCCAAAATCGAAGATCGCGGCGTTTCGGCCGATCACGGCGGTGTTGCCGCGATTGTGAAATCGGAATGGCGCGGCCTCGCGTGACCCGGCGAACTCCTTCCTGATCTTGCGCGCCAGGTAGACACCCTGCTGTTTGGCGACCTGTGCTAATGCCGGGAGCGCTGCGCCGTGCTCATCCAGAGCGAGCGCGGTGTCGCCGATGGCATAGATATCGGGATAACCTTTCACGGACAGGTCGCTCTCGACCGGTATCCGTCCCTGGCTGCCACCGGCAAGGCCAAGCCATTCCGCGACCGGCGAGGCGCGAACACCGGCGCCCCAGATCACACATCCTGTGTCGATCCTTTCGCCATCGAGGAAAACCGAGCGACCATCAAGGGCGGTGACCCGGCGGTCCGTGATGATGCGAACGCCGATACCATTCAGGTATTGGTGAGCATAGGCAGCAAGCTTGTCCGGGAACGCGGTCAGGATGCGCGACGCGGCCTCGATGAGAACGACCTCGAAGTCGCTCTCGCCAATCGTCCTGAAATCGCGGGTGATCATGTGGCGCGCCAATTCCGAGATCGCTCCCGCCATCTCGACGCCGGTCGGTCCTCCACCGATGATCACGAAGGTCAGAAGCCTGCGGCGCTCGACCGGATCGGAGATACGCTCTGCGCGCTCGAAGGCTGCCAGCAACAGATGCCTGATCAATCGCGCCTCATGGATGGTCTTGAGGCCGGGAGCGTAGGCTTTCCACTCGTCCTTACCGAAGTAATTGTATTCGGAGCCCGTCGCGATCACGAGCGTGTCGTAGGCAACGAAGTCCCCATCCTTCAGCGCGATGCGGTGTTGAGCAGGATCGATGCCGTCGACCTCTCCCAGCATGACCCGAATATTGCGAAACCGGCCCAGTGTCCGCCGCACGGGCTCAGCAATGTCAGCTGGCGACAATGCAGCGGTTGCGACCTGATAAAGCAGGGGTTGGAAGAGATTATGGTTGCGCCGATCGATAACGGTGACATCGATGTCGGTGTTGCCAAGACCACCTGCGCAGGCAAGTCCTCCGAAACCCGCACCGACAATAACGACCCTGGGCCGCGGCTCCGCGGCCCTATGAGTGTGTGCTTGTGACATGACGTTGGTTCCCTTTCGGCCGGCGTCTGCACGAGGCGAGATGTTCAGGGCGTGAGGACGACCTTGATGCAGCCATCCTTTTTATCCCGGAACGCCTCATAGAGGCCGGGTCCATCCTCCAGCTTTGCGCGGTGGGTGATGATGAAACTCGGATCGATCTCACCCTCTTCGATGCGGCGAAGCAGATCCCGAGAGTAGCGGTTGACATGCGTCTGGCCGGTTCGGATCGTCAGGCCTTTGTTCATGGCGGCTCCAAACGGGATCTTGTCGAGGAAGCCCCCATAGACGCCCGGGACCGAGACGATGCCTCCGGGTCTGCAGGCCATGATGGCTGCGCGGAGCGCATGGGGTCGATCAGTTCCTAGCAGGGTCGCAGCCTTCACCTTGTCGATGATGGCATCAAAAGATGCCGTGGCATGGGATTCCGCGCCGACGGCATCGATGCATTTATCGGCACCGTGCCCGCCGGTCATTTCCTTGATGTGGTCCGGGATCGTATCGTCCACCTCATCGAAATTGATGGTCTCGGCTCCCGCGGCCTGCGCCAGTGCCAGCCGTTCCGGAACGTTGTCGATCGCAATGACCCGGGCCGCGCCCTGCAGAAGCGCGCTTTTGATGCAGAATTGGCCGACAGGACCGCAGCCCCAGATGGCAACGATGTCGGTCGGCTCGATTTCGCAGTTGGCCGCCGCCATCCAGCCAGTCGGGAAGATGTCGCCGAGGAACAGAGCCTGCTCATCGGTCATGCCGTTGGGAATGACGATCGGTGAGACATCGGCGTAGGGGACGCGCACGAACTCGGCCTGGCCGCCGGCATAGGCCCCGGTCAGATGCGAATAGCCGAACAGGCCCGCCGTAGGGTAGCCGAACGCCTTGGTTGCGTTCTCCGCCGTACGGTTGGTGCGCTCGCAGACCGACCAGTTGCCCTTTCTGCACTGCTGGCATTCGCCGCAGCAGATGGTGAACGGTACGACAACACGGTCCCCGACTTTGAGCTTGTTGTTGTCCGGACCGACCTCCACGACCTCGCCCATGAATTCGTGCCCGAGAATGTCGCCCTTTTCCATGAAGGGGATATAGCCATCCATGAGGTGAAGGTCGGAGCCACAAATGGCACAGGCCGTCATCTTGATGATGACATCGCGGCCGTCCTCGATTTGAGGATCCGGCACGCTGTCACACCGGATATCGTTCTTACCGTGCCAGCATAGCGCTTTCATGGACTTCTCCCGTATCGTTTAGTGTGTTTCGGGGTTCCGAGCGCGCGAACCTTTGTCGTGGCGGCCGGGAACAGAGATAGAAGACTTATCGAAAATATCGGCCAGCGAACGTCGATCGCGACCATGACAGACAAGGGCGGTAACAGCAGCGCAGTGCCGACCAGTCCTTCGCTAACCTGCCGCATGCCATTTTGTTCCCGCGATTTCGCCGGAGAACAGGCATTCGGGATCCGATCCCATCGGCATCCTCGATGTGGCGTCACGAACCTCCACACCTGCCATCACAGCAGGTTCATCCGAACGGGAACCATTGCGTCGAATGGGGGTTCTGAGTGGGTCTAGACAGGGAGGTTACTATGAAGAAGATCATGTTCATCGCCTGCGTCGGGTTGTCTCTCGCCGCATGTACGGCAACCGAGCGCGGAGCTGGCGTTGGAGCGGCGACTGGCGCCGTGGTGGGCGGGGTTGCGACCGGCAATGTTCGCGGCGCCGCTGTCGGCGCGGCGGTCGGAGGTTTAGCCGGGGCGCTGATCGGCAATGTCGCGGATCAGCCGGGCCGCTGCTACTACAGGGATCAGTACGGTAATCGATACGTCGACCGTTGCTAACTCGCTCTTCAAAGGCGTGGGCCCCGGACGCGTTTTCGGGGCCAGCCTGCCTCGCTCCCCACCGTTTACTTTCCGCAGTCACGATTGCTCGGCTCGACCGCCGGTCCACGTGTCGCTTGAAGGAACATCTTCGGCGCGCCCGAGTTCGAAGCGAAAGCCCATTGTCGATGGAGACCGCAATGTCTGAAAGTGATGCGCGCCGTCCAATGCCCCCTCAACCGGAGCAGGAACAATCCCCACCCGGTTTGACGGGCGCGATGAAGCCGGTTCCGGATCACGGAGAGGAGACCTATGTCGGTTCCGAAAGGCTTAAAGGGAAAGTAGCCCTGATAACCGGAGCCGATTCCGGGATTGGTAGGGCCGTCGCCATCGCCTTTGCGCGCGAAGGCGCCGACATCGCGATTTCCTACCTCAGCGAGGATCAGGATGCCAATGAGACCGCCCACTGGGTCGAGGAAGCGGGTAGCAAGGCTCTCGTGCTCCCCGGGGATATAACCAGTGAAGATCACTGCCATCATCTCGTACGTCAGTGCCTCGAAAACTTCGGCCAACTCGACATACTCGTGAACAATGCCGCGTTCCAGCGGACCTATGCAGATATCGGCGATATTACTGCCGATGAATGGGATCGAACGTTCCGAACCAATATTTATGCGCCCTTCTTCCTGTCCCGTGCGGCTATCCCGCACATGAGGCCGGGTAGTGCCATCATCAACACGACATCGATCCAGTCGCGCCAGCCATCGCCGCATCTTCTCGCCTACGCGGCGACAAAAGGGGCGATTTCGAACTTCACCGCGGGGCTCGCCGAAATGGTGGCGGACAAGGGTATCCGCGTGAACGCCGTCGCACCGGGACCGATCTGGACGCCGCTCATTCCCTCCACCATGCCGACCGACAAGACGAAGGATTTCGGCAAGCAAACCCTGCTCGGTCGAGCCGGCCAGCCAGCGGAATTGGCAGGTGCCTTCGTCCTGCTCGCTTCCGATCTCGGCAGCTACATGACCGGGGCGGTGATCCCCGTCACCGGCGGCGAGATCATGATCTGAAAGAGGAAACAATGACCGACATCCGCAAGCATGGTTTCGAGAGTGATGCGCAATGGCGCGAATACCTGCAGGAGATCGAAGAGGCGGGACATCTTGCTGACATCCGGCTGGCGAGCGATCAGAAGGTGCTTGACGAGCTCGCGGCGATGCGCGCTGAAATCGCCGCGCTGCGGGAGCGGGTAGGGATGCGGCGTCGCCGCGGTCACATGATGCCGTGGAAGCAGGTTGTCGGTGTGGCAGTCTTGCTATTGCTTGCCGCCGCTGCGGGGAGATGAGAAAGCCAAGACGAAACCGGCGAACCATGCCTGGCATGGAACGCACGGCGCTCTCAGCCTATTGACGGTATGTCTGCTCAGAGCCAGACCGGCGTTCTATTTTTACTCTTGGCGCTTACCTTCCGGCGACGTGCTCGGCTGGGGATTCGAGACATCGCGGTCCGGTTTTTGCGACGGACGCACGCGTCCCGCCTTCCGTCGTTTTGCCGAAGGTATGCGGGCCGTTTTTCACGATTGTCACCTCATGACCGGTCGGGTTGTTCGTCGTCGAAACCGACATCCCAGTCCTTTTGCCGCTTCTTGCCGCGCGGAGTCCGGTTTGCCGTGGCGTCCTCGGAACCCGTGATGACGGTCGGCTTTGCGCTTACGACGCCATCGGCTTTGCGGTCCGCTTGAGACGGAGCGAAGGCGCCGGTCTTTTCGCGCTTATTCTCCATGAGGCGGTTCCTTCACTTTCAGCGCGTCGGAGGGACGTTTGCGTTCAGGATCCTTGTTCGTCTCTCCGACGGCGTCACGCGTGCTGTCGGGGTCGTCCTTGGCGGGAAGGTAGCCGCGAGGCCGGGTCGCTTCGGGGCCTTCCCAGCGGGGGGATTGGTCGGTCGTTCCGGGCGCGCCGTCCCGAGGTTTGTCAATACCCATGTCTGATCTCCTTTTGGAGTCTAACCCGGCGGAGCGCGCGATGTTCCGTCATCCCGCAGGAACGGGAAGCGCACGTTTGTGCGCGTTCGATCTATAGGCCGAGAGGATTCGTTCAGCTGCCGCCGGCTCGATGGACCGTCCCTCCAGGAAATCGTCGATCTGGTCATAGGTCACGCCGTAGACGTCTTCGTCGGGACGCAGCGGCGCATCGGATTCAAGATCGGCCGTTGGTACCTTCCACACAAGGTGGTCCGGTGCGCCGAGTGCGGCGGCCACGGCGCGGACACGCCGTTTGTTAAGGCCGGCAAG
Source organism: Shinella sp. M31 (assembly GCF_049199205.1). Classification (NCBI taxonomy): domain Bacteria; kingdom Pseudomonadati; phylum Pseudomonadota; class Alphaproteobacteria; order Hyphomicrobiales; family Rhizobiaceae; genus Shinella; species Shinella sp. M31. The sequence goes on from NZ_JBLZPH010000065.1 coordinate 32,069, forward strand.
GGGAAGGACGTCGGCGGCGCCGTCGCCGAACTTGGTGTAGAAACCCATAAGCGCTTCGGCGGCATGGTCGGTTCCGATAACGAGACCGGACGCGGTTCCGGCGATCGCATATTGCGCCACCATTCTCTGGCGTGCCTTCACGTTCCCAAGAATGAAATGATGGCGCAGGACGGGATCGGTGCCGCCGGCAAGGACGGCAGCCATCAGGCTGTCGGCTGCCGGCTTGATGTCCACCGTCATGATGCGGTCCGGGCGGATGGCGGCGACGGCATCGCTTGCATCATGTTCGTCCGCCTGGACGCCGTAGGGCAGGCGAACCGCAATGAAGCTGGCGGCGCGCCCGTCTTCACGAAGCTCCCGCACCGCGCGCTGGGCCAGCAGGCCCGCAGCGAGAGAATCGACACCTCCGCTGATGCCGAGCACATAGGCTGTCTGCCGGCTATCGACGAGATAGGTCTTGAGAAACGCGACGCGCTTTTCGATTTCATGCGCAGCGTCGAAATCGGGTCGGACGCCGAGAGCCTTGATGATCGCTGATTGCTCTATCACTTGCCATTACTCCATGAAGCCCGTGTGGACATCCCCTATCCTCCCGTTTGGGAATGGGGGGCGGCAACAGGTTTTGACTCCGGCGATCCTCGAAAGCGAAGGAAAATCGAGAGGATTACGAGAATGGCCGTCGACAGGAACTCGGACTGCCAGTTCTGGAAGGATTCAAACCAGAAGCTGGCGCTTCCCGCATGTTGCCAGGTCGTCGGCGCCGGCTGACCGTGGCTTGATGCCTCGATAGCCTGGGCGGCGGCACTGTGGCGAAGGTGGAGCACAAAGCTCACGAGAAAGAGGATAAAGAGCACGATCCCAAGCGAATAGGCATAAAGGCTGGCCACCACGCCCCCAAGCCGGGTCGGAAGGGGCGCCTGCGGGTCTCCGGCATGGCCTGCAGGCTCCTCCTCGCCCGCGCCGCCGTCCGGATCCTTCGATTCGGCGGAGCCGCGCTGAAAGAGAAAGGCCGTCAGCATGACATAGGCCGACATTTGCAGAAACTCGCTTTCCCAATTCTCAAACAGCGCGGACAGAAAATGCGCGCTCGCCACGTACGTAGCCAGCGATATGGCAGGCTGGTGATGTTGTACCAATTCGTCGTTGTAGACAGAAATCCCGGTCATCAGCATTCCGAGCAGGGTTGCCATCGTTGCCGCGACCAGAACGATCGTCAGCCCATTGTCTTTCAGCACCTTCTTCATCCGGAACTCCCCACCATCGTCCCCGGCAAACCGCTTGTACTGGACAATGTTCCGCGTGGCAGACGCGTCGAAAAATATCCATCTGAGCGGAACGGAGCCAAGACAGGGAACATCATGTCGATGCGGAAGTTGTTGCTTCCACGCGCACGACGCGTTCACGACATGAAGGAGATTTCAAAATGGGTCGCGGTATTCTTCTCTGGCTCCTGGGTATTCCCCTGCCGATCGTCATCCTGCTTGTCCTGTTCATGCGATAGGAGGCGGGTATGGCCAACTATACGACGGGCGTCTCCGACGTCGGCGTTGAATCCAATGTCCCCGCTTTGACCTGGGGGCCGGTGATCGGCGGCGCGACAGCGGCCTGCGCGATCACCCTTATCCTCCTTCTTCTCGGCTCCGGCGTCGGGCTTACTATGGTCTCGCCCTGGAGCGGTGAAAGCGCTTCTTTCACGACCGTCAGCGTAACGGCGGCGATCTGGTTCGTTATCGTTCAATGGCTGTCCTCGGCGCTCGGCGGCTACCTGACGGGACGGCTAAGGACGAAATGGGCAGGCGTTCATACTGATGAGGTGTTCTTTCGCGATACCGCGCACGGGTTCTTGAGTTGGGCACTGGCGACGGTCGTTGTGGCCGGACTGGCAGGCTCGGCATTTTCCTCACTGGTCGGCGGCGGTGTGCAGGTGGCGTCATCCGTTGCCACAACCGCAACGGTCGGTGCGGCTGCAACGGCTGCGGAGAGCGACGCGACGCCCGACCCTGCCACTGGATATTTTACGGACCTGCTTCTCCGTCCTCAGGACGCGGCGGCGAGGGCGCAATCCGATAACGCAGCAGCAACCGCCGAAGTCTCCCGCATCCTGGTGCAGGGTGCTGCCAAGGGGGAAGTCGTCGAAGCGGATCGCGCCTATATCGCGACCATCGTGGCTTCCCGCGCCAATATCTCTCCGGAAGAGGCTCGCGCACGCGTGGATCAAGTGTTGCAGCAGATTGAGGACGCGAAGAACGCGGCGCTCAAGGCTGCCGATGAAGCCCGTAAGTCCGCCGCGACGGTCGCCCTGCTCGGCGCCTTGTCATTGCTGATCGGTGCCTTCGTGGCTTCTGCCGCTGCCGCAGTCGGTGGCCGCCAACGCGACGAGTAAGACGACGATCGCTGCTCACGGGGGCGCCGTGTTCGAAAGGACACGGCGCCTATTCGATTAACTCCAGAGCACCTTCCCAAACGCACCATAAATCAAGGTCTTTCTGTTTGCCTTATCGATCCGATGCGAGATAGGTGCCCGTCTGCGGCGGCGGGATCTGGACATCCAGGGCCACGAGATAAGCCGTAATCGTCAGCATGAAAAACGCGATCACGGCCACGGGAAACCCCACGCGAAAACCGGGGTCACCCGCTCGTTCAAAACGATTTTTCGCATGTCTGTCTCCGTCATAGGTAAGAATAGGATGAGTGCCGTTTCACTGGAGCGAAGCGGCGGCAAGCGAATTGCCGCCGTTTCGTTTCAAAGCCGTTATCCCGTGATCACGTAGACGATCTTCAGGCTCGACGGTTCGACGATCAGGATCCTGCCGTCGGCGAGGAGAATGTATTTATAAGCCCTGTAGGCCGGGACGATCTTGACGATCCGCGGCGGCAAGGGCAGCAACTCGACGGTGCGCGGCACGACGACGCCGAGATTGACGTCGATATCGATATCGACCGGCTTGGCTTTGCTTTCCACGATTACGTTGTGGATTTCGGTGCGCTGCTCCGCGCTGATATCGATGCTGGCGGTCGTCTCGTTCGACGTATCCGACTGTGCGGCGTCCTGTGTCTCCTCGGAATTCGAGGCGCCGGATGCCGATTGCGATTTCGTCTCGCTTTCCGTCGTCGATTGGGCTGGGGTCGACTGGGCATTATCCGTCGTCGTGCCGTCCTGGTTGGCCTTTTTGCCTTCCGCCGTCGTCTGGCGATCGGTCTTTGCTGTCCCGTTGCCCGCCTGCGCGGCGTCCTGCTCGGTATCGAGAGGTTTCTGGCTTGCCTGCGTTTCGGTGTCGCCGCTTGCCACACCGCTGCTTTCGGCCGCATTCTGCTCCATGGCACCGCTACCGGACGTTTCAGCCTGGGTGTTGGCGCCGGCGCCACCTCCCGTCTCGGCCGAGCCCTGGCTCTGGCTTTCCTGTACCAGCGGGGTGGTCGTATCGGCCTGCTGGGCGAAAACCGGGCCAGCGAGAGCCGTCGTGCCGCTCAGGAAGACAATGGCGAGGTTTCTGCGCATAGTGGTCTTCATGATCTTTCTCCTTGGTTGGGGGGACGGCACCATGAACGCCGGAACGTCCATCGGCGCCGGACCACACCCCAACGGAAGGTTGGGAAGGCTGTTCCTGACGTCGGCCTTCTGCCGCGCAAATCGCCGACCAATGAGAAAAAGGAACCGGACCAAAGTCTTGCCAAGCGAACGGAACGGATTTTCGCGCGTTACAAATTTGTTCTGAAAGGAGGCGGACAATGCGAAAGGCAGCAATCTTCGTGGCAGCGACCCTTCTCGCCGTCAGCGCGCCCTTCCGCGTGGACTGGTCGGGCCCCACACCGCAACTTCATCTTCACGACGCCGAAGCCAAGAATGGCAACAACGGGAACGGGAACGGGAACGGGAACGGGAACGGGAACGGGAACGGGAACGGGAACAAAGGCGGAAACAATGGCAAAGGCAACAATGGAAACAGCGGAAACAAGGGAAATAAAGGCAATAATGGCCGTGCCCTTGGACGCAGTGCTGAGCCCGCCGATGCTGTCGTCGACAAGCAGGTCGGCTTGGATTCCGTAGGAATTCGCTATCGGAACGGTTACCGCGAGCAGGTCTCCAAGGGGCGCTTCATCATGAAGGACGCCAAGGGGCGAACCGTTATCAACCGTCGTGCGACGCCGGTTGACCGCGTCCGCCTCTGGCTGAAGCAGGTCACCCCCTGAGCCTCACGCCGCCTCGGAAGCATCCCGCAACACCATTGCCGCCTCCGTGCGATTGCTCACCTTCAACTTGGCGAAGATGCGCGTCATATGATGCTTCACCGTCTTTTCATGAAGGTCCAGTTCGCGACCGATGCGTTTGTTGCTGAGGCCGGCGGCAACGAGGCGCAAAACCTCTTGCTCGCGTTCCGTCAGGTCATCGATCCGCGGCTTCGTGCCACTGTCCCGCTGCACCATGCCCGCGACCATGCGGGCGGACAGCACGGGCGAGAGATACATTTCCCCGGCATGAACCAGCTTCAATACGTCTGCCAGCGTGCGGGCGCCTACGCCTTTCAGCACATAGCCCTTGGCTCCGGTCTGAAGGGCGGTCGCGACATCCGTGTTGGATTCGGAGACGGTCAGCATGACGATCTTCTGCGCAGGCCGCCGCGCCATGATAGTCGAGACCGCGTCCAGCCCGCCGCCCGGCATGGAAATGTCCAGCAGCATCACGTCCGGCTCCAACCGCTCGGCAAGCAGCACGGCGTCGTCACGACAATTGCCCTCGCCGACAAGATCGAACCGGCCGATGTCGCCAAGACAGCTTGCGACACCTTCGCGGAACATCGGATGGTCATCGACGATCGCGATGCGTATATCATTCATGCTATTTTCTCCATATCTTGAAGAGGGAGCGTCATCGTCACGACCGTTCCCGCCTTGCTCGAAACAACGTCAAATGTGCCGCCAAGGCTTTCGACCCGGCTGCGCATGCCGGTCAGGCCGATACCGCCATCTCCGGTCTTTGTGGAAAAGCCTGGCCCGGCATCCCCGACCGCTGCCTTGATGGCCCGGCGGTCGCCCCACACATCGAGCCACTGTCCTTTCCCATCGGCATGCTTGAAGCCGTTGTTCAACGCCTCCTGCACAAAGCGATAGGTGCAAATTTTTGCGGCCGTCGGGATGTCTTCCGGCAAATCCAACCTGCGAAGCTCGACATCGTTGCCCGTCCGCTCGCGATAAGAGGCCGCGAGGTCCTGCAGGATGCGCGGCAATGTCGCAGTCTCGACGTGGGGCAAAACATGGCCGGTGCAAATATCGCGAATTTCCCGCATCGCCTCGTCCAGGCTGTTCTTGATCACACGAACCTCCTTGCTTCGGCGTTCGGGTGGCGTCTCCGCCTTCGAGAGGATGCCGCTGTCGATGCGCAGCGCCGCGAACGCCACGAGCTGCGCCGGGCCGTCGTGCAGATCCGCGCCGAGTTTGCGCAGGTAACTTTCATTGAGCGCTGCCGTCGTCGCGGAGGCACGCTGGATCCGGTCTTTCAGAGCACTGTTCTGCGCGAGCAGATGGGAGAGCTTTTCGATCTGCTTTTGCAGCTCAAGCCGCTGGCGGCTAATCGTCTGGCTGCCGCGAACGACAATGGTGGAAAGACCGAAGAAAAACAGGATCGTCACCGCCGCCACAGCGCTCCAGCTCTGTACACGGACCCGATGAAGATCACTCTCCAGATCATCGGCCCGTTCATAGAATTCGGTAACCGCGACAACCTCCCCGGACCACGGCTGCAGAACGGGGCTATAGATTTCAAGAAGCGGCAATCCGCTTTCCCGCTCGGCTGCGCTTTCCACATCATCGATCTTGTTGAATTCGGCAATGAGCCGCCCGTTCAGAGCCGCTTGCAAATCCTCGCTCGGGGTGAATTGTCGACCCGTCTGGTCGCCATCGCTGGAATAGAGGATACGCCCGTCCCCGGCCCACAGGCGAAAAGTCACGAGCCGCCGGCCGAGCGCGCCTTGGCTGAGCGTCTCATCGAGAGCCCGCCGGCTTGCTTCATCAAGCGGCTCGGCTTTCGCCATATCGGGAAGCAGCGGGGCAATGACGCTATCGACGTAAAGAGCGGTCGAGGCGGCGGCGTTACGCGTCACGGCCTCCTCGATGAGCTTGGTCACAAGAAGCCCGACCAGCAACATGGCGCCAATCGTAAAAATGCTTCCGACCCAGAGAAACTGCCGGGCCAGTGACTGTTTGCGCCACCAATGGACCAGGATTATCCGGGTACGGCGGCGAGATCGGCTCTCCATTTCTGTGCGTGACAGCAAGCACTCCTCCTCGTATTTCCGAGGGCAAGGCGTCAGTCGATCCTTGCGCGATCCGAAACCACGAGGAGGTGCGTTTGGTTCCCTCGTGCGCCTGCCCGGATGAAGGAAATGGGCAGGCGCTCAAGGGATTAGTTCAGGACCTGAACAACCGTGTAGGTGTTCGGATCGACGATGACCCGCTTCTGGTTGACCACGGCATAGGAATAGGTCGGATCTTCGGGAACCGGGGTCAAAACCACCGTCTTGGGCAGCGGACGACCGACCTCGACGACCTCCTCGACGACAACAGGGTTGGCGGGAATAGGCTGCTGCTCCACATAGGTCACGACCTTGCGCGGCGGCGGATCAAGCGCCGCACCTGCGATGGCACCCACGGCGCCACCAACGACCGCACCGACCGGACCGCCGACGACCGCGCCGGTGGCAGCACCGCCGACGACGCCGACGGCAGCACCGTCGCTGTTGTTGTCATCTGCAAAGGCAGGGGCGGCGGTCAGGACGGCGGCGACTGCCGCCGAAAGAGCGATTTTGGTAAACATGGCTGTCTCCTTTTCCTTAGACGTCAGGGAAAGGCGATGCCCCGGCGCTTGGTTCCGCGGTAGGACCTTTGAAAAGGTCCGTCAGACCAAAGTCCCTTTGGTGTCCTGCCGACAGGCTAAACTCCTTCAACGGGGACATCGTCGGCGGCAGGGTGCTCCAACGGGATAGCTAAGGTCGAACTGGGATTGGCCCGCAATGGGCACTCGGCGTCGGCGGCGCGCGCTTGGAAAATCGTGACGCAGGCTCACAGACCAGGAGGCTTCGCTTCCTCCGGCAGCCTCTGCCCTCATAACGTAAGTCCGTGTGGAATGACCGCTATTGGCCTTCGCGGCAATAATACGATCGCGCCGTGGCTTCAAGCAACGGCTTGTCGGTTGCTGGATTGAAAGTACCGCCAGGATAAGCTTCGAGCAGATACCGCGCGAACGCCTTACGGGCGTCAGGATCGCGACTGAACCACTGCTGCGAGGTTATCTCTTCGAACACTTCGCGCATATCCGCGAGTTCCGACGGCTCGAAAATCCCTGCGCTCATCTTATACCGCTGCGCCTCCTTGGAATCCCGCGAAAGGGAACCTTTGGAAAGGATAGGAATTTGGGCTAACTCCCGCAACGGGGTGTAGCGAAGGTGACAATTAACCTGAACCGTTTGGGTTAATGCTGCGTACGATTTTCGTTTTGACAAAAAGACAGGCCCAGTCAGGGTGGAGGCGTATCGACATGAAGTACGAAAGCGGAATGCAGATTATCTACGATGTTGTGAAAAAGGGGGTGTTTATCGAATTCCGTAATCGATCGCACTATCTCGAAGGGCCGTTTCCAAGTCAGCGTGATGCAATCCGCGCGGCAGAGGAACACTGCCGCAAGCTGGGTTGGCAAAACGAACCTGCATAGGAAGGTCAGCTCTTGGGCTTCGAGCGGCCCTTGCGCGCCTTTTTCTCCGAATGTGTGTGCTGCAACCATTGCTGTGAACGCCGAGCCGCTTTCTCGCAACGCGCATGTAACGCCTCCAGCTCCCGGTCGGTCAGACGTTCAATACCGACAAATTCGTTTTCGGCGTCCGAGAACAGAATGATCTCGTCGAGCTTGGCCTGAACTGCGGCGCCGTCCCGGTTCTGGGTATTCTGGATTAGAAAAACCATGAGGAACGTTACGATGGTCGTCCCCGTGTTGATCACCAGTTGCCAAGTCTCGGAAAATCCGAAGAAGGGTCCTGAGACGGCCCATAAGACAACGGCAACCACGCAGGCGATAAACGCGGCTGGGCTACCAGTGATGTGAGCCGTTGCAGAAGCAAACCGAGCGAAGATACGATCCATAGCGCTTACGGGCGAACACGGCGACTAATGGTCTGCCGGCACGAAGACGGCTGTCGGAAGAGGTGCGATCTGTACGTTCAAGACGAAAAGGTACGTTGAGATAGCGAGCATGAGGAAGGCGATTAAGCCGATGGGGAAGCCGACGCCGTAGTCGGGAGTTTCGGCTGGGTAGGGGCGACGCTTTTTCATCATGTTCTCCACATTATTCCTATCCGATGGGAAGAGTGAAGGCGGCGTCGACAACGCCGCCTTCCTATTTGCGTCAAGCGGTGATCACATAGACGATCTTCAGGCTCGCCGGCTCGACGATCAGAATTCGTCCATCGGTCAGAAGGACGTATTTATACGTCTTATATGCCGGGACGATCTTGATGATCCGAGCCGGCAGCGGATGAAGCTCGACCGTGCGGGGTACTACGGTGCCGACATTCACGCTGATGTCGATATCGACGGGCTTCGCTTCGCTCTTAACGATAACGTTATGAATTTCGGTGCGTTGCTCGGTGCTGATGTCGATGCTCGCCGTCGTCTCATTGGACGTGCCGGCATCGGCAGCATCCTTGTTTTCATCGGATGTGGAAGCGCCCGCCGCCGACTGCGTCTTGGTGTCGCTTTTGGTCGTGCTTTGCGCATTCTGCTTGTTCGCACCATCCTCAGCCGCCTTGTCCGCCTCGGCGGTCGTGGCTTTGTTGCTGGTGGCATCACTCGACTGCGCCGCGTCCTGACCAGCATTCTTATCCAGCGGCTTCTGGCTCGTCTGCGTTTCAGCGTCGCCGCTCATCGCGCCGGTGCCTTCTGCCGTATTTTGTTCGGCACCGCTGTTGGCGCCGGACTGCGCCTGGACGTCAGCGCCAGCAGAGCCTTCAGCAGAGCCCGCGTTCATTTCGGCGCTACCTTCCGCTGTGGCAGAGCCCTGCGCTTGTCCCTGAACGAGGGGAGTGCTGGATCCGGCTTCCTGAGCCATCAGCGGGCTCGCGAAAGCGGCTGTGCTGCCGAGGAGGATAATGGCGAGTTTGTTTTTCATGCCGATGTTCATGGTGGTTCTCCTTTCGCTGTTTCGAATTGGTAGGCATGCTGCCAACGCGGTCAGTTCAGAACCTTGACAACCGTGTAGGTTTTGGGATCGACGATCACCCGCTTCTTGTTGACGACCGTGTAGGCATATGTCGGATTCTCGGGCACGGGGGTCAGGACGACCGTCTTGGGGAGTGGGTGGCCGACCTCGACCATTTCATCGACAACAACGGCATCGGCCGGAACCGGCTGCTGCTCCACATAGGTCACCACCTTTTCCGGCGGCGGGTCGATTGCAGCACCAGCGATCGCACCGACGGCACCGCCGACAACCGCACCGACGGGGCCACCGACAACAGCACCAGTTGCGGCACCGCCAGCGGCACCGACGACTGCACTGTCATCATCTGCAAGTGCGGGAGATGCGATCACTGCGGCTGCCAAGGCGGCCGAGGCGAAAAGTTTCGTAATCATGGTCATTCTCCTTTTCCATGAGACCGCACAGAGAATAGGAAGAATGCCCCCTGGTTCCGCCGTGGGACTTCTAGCCACAGGCAGTTGGGACTTAGGTCTGGTGCACTACGCTCCCAACGGTCTTAGAGCGTTGAAAAGGAGGAACTTTCTTGAATACGACCGTGTTTTTGTTTCCGATCACTCGAATATCAATAAGGAGAGGAAGTCATGAACCGGATCATCTATATCGTAGGCGTGGTCGTCATCGTCATCGCCATTCTTTCATTCCTCGGCATGCGTTGAATGAAGAATATCGCTTCTCCGTAGGTGTCTCTGCGCGGAGGTTGGGGACGAGTACTCCGGTGCTCGTCTCATTTTTATTTCAGGAACGGCTCGATCGCAATCAACGCGCGATATCGTATCTGTTGGAAGCGCGCTGCCGCAAACCGCTCGCCAAGCATCGGTCCGAAGAGCTGCCGGCCGTATAGCAAGAGCAGTTCTCGAACGTTGCCGAATGCTGCTCCATATCGACTGCAAGCATAAGGGCAGATGTGTCATGAAGCCGAGCGCTGGCGGAAGCATCCGGCTTTGCCAGGGAACATTGCAGCGGTGTTCCGATTTTACCGGCTATGCCAAGGTTCTATTTTCATATTCGTGACGGGAATTTTCGCGAGATCGATCCGGAAGGCGTCGAGTTCGCCTCATTGGAGCATGCCGTCCTGGATGCGCGAAAAGCCGCACGCGAAATCCTCGCTGAAAAATTAATCGCCGACGAACCGATTGACGGACAGCGCTTCGAGATCGCCGATGAATCCGGTGAAGTGGTCGAAACGGTAACGTTTAAGTCCGTGCTTCGACTGAACTAAAGCGCGCATTCATCACTGCGCCACGGCTTGGCGGTCTTTGATCGCTGTCGGGGAGACCCCGCCTCACCAGGGTCCGAAATGACGAAGGGCGCTCGACCCTTTCGGGGAGCGCCCTTCCAACCCGGACGACTACGAACGCGCGACAGAGCACCGTCGCTGCAGGCAGTCATCGATTACGGGTAGTGAGCGATAGATGGGTGGGGGAAGCGGGGAATTCAAGACCATCCCGGTCATCGACGGTCGGCAACGGCAGGCCGAGACATGTATCGCAAATGCCGCAGCCATCATCGTCCATTGGCATGCCCGCTCGCTCGCAGCAGAGACAGACGACAGCGCATCGCACGTGGGATGCATTCCTTGGCGGCATCACGATTTCCACCGCATCGTCCGATACGAGGTTGACGTATTCCTTCATCGCCCGCGTCTCCTTTTGACCTCCGCACAATGAGATAGGCGCAGCCTGAGGATTTGCAATGGCGAGTGTTCACAGGAGCTGACCCGAGCCTATCTGAGGGATGGACTCTCCTTGTCTTGCATGCTGTTCTGACGGCCGAAGAGGCAGATATGGCGTATGAATGGGATCGCTGGCGCACACGGCGCGCGTCTGATCAGGTTTGCGGCGGCGGTCGCGATCTAGGGTGATATCGAAGGCGGTGAGCGATGGAGAAGGGCGATCCGTTTGAACTTTCCCGCTTCGTGGCGGCGCAGGATCCCGTCTTTGATACGGTCCTTGCCGAGCTGATGGCCGGGCGCAAGGAAACCCATTGGATGTGGTTTGTCTTTCCGCAGCTGCGCGCGCTCGGCAGATCTCCAACCGCCAGCTTTTATGGTATCGGCACCATCGAGGAAGCTCGGGCCTATCTCCTGCATCCCGTGCTTGCCGAACGATTGGCCCAGACGGTCGATGCGGTGCTCGAGGTATCCGGCAGCTCGGCCCATGATATCTTCGGCTCGCCCGACGATCTGAAATTCCGCTCGTCAATGACCCTGTTCAACGAGGCCGCCGGCCCGACGCAGGACAGGTTTCGAAGCGCCCTTCAGCGCTTCTTTGCGGGCGAACCGGATCGACGCACCCTTGAATTGATCGGCGGTGGCATCGGATAGCTGCCGACCTTGACCGGTGTCCTCTGCACTTGGCTGTCGGATTCAGATGCCAATACAGGGTTTCGCAGAGCAAACGCCACGTTCAGGGCTTCTTTCAAATATCGTGATACCCGGAAACGGTTCGATACGGCGAACTCCGCACGAGGTGCGGTGGCGACCGGACAGCTCCCAAATCGATCGACCTTTTTTCTGCCAAGAAGCACGACTTCCACCCCGTTGCAATTGTGTCACCTCACCCTAATTATCAACGGGCAAACGGAGGGAACAGATGGACAAAAGTGTTTCAGCGAGGGCCAGAACAGGTGTCGAAGGCTTGGACGATATTCTCTCGGGGGGATTGTCGCGTCGGCATGTTTTCCTCCTCGAGGGGTCACCCGGCACAGGAAAGACAACCATAGCGCTTCAGTTCCTCCAGCAGGGCGCGGCACTTGGTGAGAAGTGTCTTTACATCACCCTTTCCGAAACCCAGGAGGAGCTGCGCGACAGCGCGCTGTCCCACGGGATGGAAATCGACAGGAACATCGAGATTTTCGAGCTTGTACCGCCCGAAAGTCTCTTGAACGCCGAACAGCAGCAAAGCTTGCTCTATTCCTCGGATTTGGAACTCGGGGAAACCACGAAGATGATCTTCGACGCGTTCGACAGGCTGAAGCCGAGCCGTGTCGTGCTCGATAGCCTTTCAGAAATCAGGCTTCTTGCGCAAAGTTCGCTACGCTACCGCCGCCAGATTCTCGCCTTGAAGCATTTCTTCTCAAGGACCGGCGCGACGGTTCTGCTTCTCGATGACATGACCTCCGACAGCCTCGACAAGACGGTGCACAGTGTCGTGCATGGGGTCATCCACCTCGAGCAGTTGGCACCCAATTACGGTTCGGAGCGACGTCGCTTGCGGATCACCAAATATCGCGGTCAGTCCTTCCGCGGCGGCTATCATGACTTCACGATCAAGACCGGCGGGGTTGTCGTGTTTCCGCGCCTGCGGGCAATCGAGCACCGCACGGTGTTCGATCGCACCACAATGACAACTGGGATTGCCGAACTGGATGCCCTGTTGGGTGGTGGTATCGAACGGGGATCGAGCACGTTGCTGATCGGCCCGGCGGGGACGGGCAAGAGCCTGTTTGCGCTTCAGTTTGTCGTCGCGGCGGTCAAACGCGGCGAAAGAGCCGCTCTCTTCATCTTCGATGAGGAACTGACCCTGCTATTTGCGCGCACGAAGGCCTTGGGGTTTGATTTGGAAGGTTTCCAGCGTGAAGGCTTGATTCACATCGAGCAATTGGACGCTGCGGAACTCTCGCCCGGGGAATTTGCCCAGCGTGTCCGCGACCGTGTTGCGGGCTTCAATGCGAAAACCGTCGTCATCGACAGCATCAACGGATATCAGGCGTCGATGCCCGAGGAGAACGCCCTTATTCTGCATATGCACGAGCTGTTGCAATATCTGAACCGGCAAGGTGCGAATACCTTCGTGACAGTCGCGCAACACGGCCTTTTCGGTGACATGAAGTCGCCGGTCGACGTCACCTATCTTGCCGATACCGTCGTGCTGCTTCGGTATTTCGAGGCGCTTGGCAGAGTCAGGCGCGCCATCTCCGTGATCAAGAAACGGACGGGTAATCACGAGGAAACGATACGCGAATTCAGAATTGGCGTCGGCGGCCTTTCGCTCGGGGAACCGCTTTCAAGCTTCCAGGGTATCCTGCGCGGCGTCCCGAGTTTTGTCGGCGAAAAGCCATCCCTTCTGAAGCGATCCGACGAGGGTGAGCACGATTCCCAATAGAGAAGCCATAGCCCTGATCCATGCCCCTTTGGGACGAGACGCGCAGATCGCGGGCTCATTGTTGTCCGAAGCGGGCATCCCGTCGAAGAACGGTGAGGATATCTCGGCTTTCGTTGCAGCTTTGAACGACGATGTCGCTTTCGCTGTCGTGACGGAGGAGGCCTTGCGCTCGATTGACCTTCGGCCTCTCTCCGCCTGGATAAAATCGCAGCCGACCTGGTCGGATCTCCCTTTCATCATCCTCACGCATCGCGGCGGAGGTCCCGAGCGCAATCCCTCTGCCGCCCGTCTGCTGGAAGTGCTGGGGAACGTCAGCTTCATCGAACGGCCGTTCCATGCCACGACATTTGTCAGCGTTGCGAGTTCGGCATTGCGTGCACGTCGGCGCCAATACGAGGCGCGGTTGCGTATCGAAGCGCTGGACGAAGGTGAACGGCGGCTCCAGACGGCGCTGGAAGCCGGTCATCTCGGCGCGTGGGAACTCGATCTCGACACTTACAACCTCATCACCTCCGCCACCTGCCGGCGCATCTTTGGACGCGCCGGCGACGACGCTTTCACCTATGGCGACCTGCTTGCCGCCATCCACCCGGATGACTTCGAAAAAATGCAGGCTGCCGTGCGAACGACCATAGAGACCGGAGTGGATTATGCGATCGAGTATCGCACCGTCTGGCCCGATGGATCTGTTCACTGGGCGGACATTCGCGCGCAGGTCTCTCGCGATAGAAGCGGAAAGGCAGTCAAGCTGGTGGGTGTTTCCGCCGATGTGACGGCCAGGGTTTCCTTGGAAGAACAGCAACGGCGTTTGCACGAAATCCTTGAAGAACGGGTCGCGGAGCGAACGGAGGAGCTGCGCAAGGCGCACTCGACCGTCATGGCCGAGGTCGCCCAGCGTGAGCGAGCGGAAGCGCAGCTTCGGCAAGCCCAGAAAATGGAGGCGATCGGCCAGCTGACCGGTGGGGTCGCGCATGATTTCAACAATCTCCTGATGGCTGTGCTTGGAAACCTTGAGCTTCTCCGCAAGCATGCCGACGGCGACGCGAAAGCCACGCGGCTGATCGAGGGGGCCTTGCAGGGAGCAAGACGCGGAGCGTCCCTGACACAGCGTCTCCTCGCCTTCGCGCGCCGGCAGGACCTGCGGGTTGACGCGGTCGATCTTGGCAAGCTCGTTGATGAGATGACCGACCTTCTAAAGCGTTCGGTAGGCACCGACATCGTCATAGAAACCGCTCTCCCCGAGAGGATGGATCCGGTTCTGGCGGATTCCAATCAGCTTGAGCTGGCATTGCTCAACCTCGTCGTGAATGCGAGGGACGCCATGCCGAACGGGGGAACGATCCGCATCTCGCTGACGGAGACGAACTTATCGACCCAAAGTGGAGAACTTGCACCGGGACGATACGGCGTGCTGTCTGTCGCGGACGAGGGCCATGGCATGGACGAGGACACGCTGGAGAAGGCGATAGAGCCGTTCTTCTCGACGAAGGAGCTGGGCAAAGGCACCGGCCTTGGCTTGTCGATGATCCACGGTCTAGCGCTCCAGCTGAAGGGAAGGCTGCAGCTTAGCAGCACGCCAGGGCAGGGGACGACGGCCGAGCTTTGGATTCCGGTTTCCAGCGAAGCTCCGGTTGCGGCTGAGGAAACGGCGGTATCGGAGCAGGAACAGCAGGTGGGGGCGCTACGCGTTCTCCTCGTGGACGACGATTTTCTGATCGCGATGAGTTCGGTCGATATGCTTGCCGATCTCGGTCACGATGTGGTGGAGGCGCATTCCGGAAAAGAGGCGCTCGCCCATCTCAAGGAGAACGGCCGCTTCGATTTGTTGATCACGGACTATTCCATGCCGGAGATGACGGGCGGAGACCTGGCGAAAGCCGCGAAGACGCTGTTTCCTGATCTGCCGATCCTGATCGCGTCGGGATATGCCGACTTACCTCCGGGAATTGACTTCGAAGTCGCGAGGCTGGGGAAACCTTACACGCAGCAGCAACTCGCTTTGGAGATCGAGCGCGTCATGAGATAGGCGAGGGGCCTTGTCCTGACTTCGAATTCGCCGGCTCAGGCGGGTCCGCGCCAAAAATGATAGCTGGATCGATCTAGACACTCGACATCGCTTATCGCGAGAGCGCCAGCAACTCTGCGACCTAGGTAAACTGACGTAAAAGCAGTTCGATTTCCGGTGACAGGGGCTCCGCATCAGTGTTCTCGAGCGGAACGAGGCTGCGCGAATTCGCGTCCTGTTCATACCAAGAGATAAGCGCAGCGGCTATATTCTGTGCTTCTATCGAACTTCTGGCCGCACCATTTTCTTCGCACCATGCGGCAAGGATCTTTTCGAGCATCTCCAAGTCTCCAGGGGACAGTGGCGCCTTCGATGTTGCTTCCAATTGGTCGCTCATATCAACTCCCGTTGCCGCGACGGCGGATACATTGCCTAAATGTGTAGACAATAACCAGCAATGCCTTGTCCGAAGCGTTAGTTCCACGGTAGCGCTGACGTGCGTCCCAGATTCACAGGCTGATCGAAACCTCAATTGCTTAGCGGTCGATGGAACGGCGCGCCAGTCCCGATCTCCTCAAGTGCCGGCTGCCGGAAACGTCATACGGGCCGATCTTATTTACAAGGTCATCAAATAGGGATAAGATTTATCCGTAATTCAAAAGCCTGGGCGCTACCCGCATGATCCTCAAGAGCCGAGTCGAATGGGCGCTCCACTGTGCAGAAGAATGCGCAGTCCCATCGCACGTTGATCGGCCGTAAGACCCTTGAGGCATTCAGCAGCATACCCCGGGCCTATCAAGATGAAGGCTATCGCCGGGCGACCGAAAATCCGGGCTGGGTTGTTTCCTCCACTGTTAGCCGTGTGACTTAGCCGGGCCTGACGGTGCTGGGTTCCGGATTTCTCGATACGCTTCTCGTAGAGCACGCGGGCGATGGTCCTGAAATCCGGACGATGAGGAGCCTGTCCATCGTCCGGCAGTTGCTCGCGGCAGGTCGGCTGGACCGGCTTCGCTTGGTCTATTGTTCGCTGATCTCGCCGTAGTCGGGCGTCGAACCTTTCTTCCAAGACATGCCTGACCAAATTCAACCTCAAGGATCACCGCGTTCTCATGAGGAAGTCGTTGTGTTCGACTATGGGGTCGCTTCGGAAGCGGGCCGGCAAGATGGATCGACGTTTGCATCTCTTCTACAAGCTCGAAGTGAATAACCTGCTGTCTGTCTGATGGTACCGGCGCGCCCGCGGTTAACCGCACGACGGTCGATGGGTCATCGCAAACTGGCGCATGGTCTCCGGGATAGCTGGCCCCGGCTAGCGTGAAGGTCACGCACCCGCTCGAAATTCGAGGCGCTGGTCGAGTATCTATTGCAGCGGACCATCGAGCACTGCCTCAATGCGCTGAAGGCCGCGGGCCTCGATGCTAAGTGCGTCGCGGAGGTGGGCACACCGAGCTGCGAACCACCAAGATCACGGCTGTCCGAGGTCGCTCATTCTCCGCCGATCGAGGCGGCAATCTGTTCGACAACGGTTCTCAGCGGTGCATCGATATCGACAGTTATGAATTGCTCGTCGCTCTCTGGCGGTTCGAGTGCGGCGAACTGGTTGTCGATGAGGCTTATCGGCATGAAGTGTCCGGTCCGGATAGCCATGCGCGCGCCAATTAGTTCCCGGCTGCCTGAAAGATGGATGAGGGTGACCGGTGCGCCGGCCTCGCGGCGGATGTGGTCGCGGTAGCTGCGCTTGAGCGCCGAGCAGCCGAGGATCAGGGCCTCGTCCGGTTCGGCAAGCCTCAGGCCGACGTGGGTCAGCCATGGCCAGCGGTCGTCGTCCGTCAGCGGCTCGCCACGGCTCATTTTCGCGATGTTTGCCGGCGGATGCAGGTCGTCGCCGTCGAGATAGATGGCATCGATGCGCATGGCGAGAGCCGTGCCGACTGTCGTCTTGCCGCAGCCGGCGACCCCCATCAGCACGAGGCGTTGCTGGTCGAGAGGGATGTCCATGTCAGAGCGATGCCGTGATGCCGCCGTCGACATAGAGCACGTGCCCGTTGACGAAGGAGGAGGCATTCGAGGCAAGGAAGACACAGGCGCCGACAAGCTCCTCCACTCTTCCCCAGCGGCCGGCGGGCGTGCGCTTCTCCAGCCACTCGGAGAAGGCCGGATCGGCGACCAGTGCGGCATTCAGTGGCGTATCGAAGTAGCCCGGCGCGATCGCGTTGCATTGCAGGCCGTATTTCGCCCAGTCCGTCGCCATGCCCTTCGTGAGGTTGCCGACGGCGCCTTTGGTCGCAGTATAAGGCGCAATGCCCGGACGCGCGAGCGCGGTCTGGACGCTGGCGATGTTGATGATCTTGCCGGCGCCGCGGCCGATCATGTGGCGGGCGACGGCCTGGCCGACATTGAAGACTGTCGAGATGTTGGTCTTCAGGAGGCGTTCGAAGGCGTCTTCCGGAAAATCCTCCAGTGGAGTGCGGTGCTGCATGCCGGCGTTGTTGATGAGGATGTCGATGGCGCCGACCCCGGCCTCGAACGCATCGATAGCCTCGCGTACGGCCGCGTGTTCCGTTGCATCGAAGGCGAGCGTGTGCCCGGCGCCAAGGTCCCGCGCCGCGGCGGCGAGCTTGACCGCATCGCGGCCGTTGAGGACGATTTCCGCACCTGCGGCGGCCAGCCCCCTCGCTAGCGCAAGGCCGATGCCCTGCGAGGAGCCGGTGACGAGCGCGCGCTTGCCCGTCAGGTCGAACAGTTGGGTATTCATGGGCTTCCTTCCATGGAGCTCAGGCAAGTCCTCGCCGGTCGTCGACAGGCGAGGAGGGTAGTGTCGGGTCAATGCCCCAGCAGGTGCGGCACTGTGGTGCTGATCTGCGGCACGAAGGCGAGGATCAGGAGGTATACGATGAGTATGCCGATAAAGGGCAGGGCGTGTTTGACCACATCGACAAACCGCGCCTCGGCGATCGCACTGGTAATGAAGAGCAGCACGGCGACGGGTGGCGTGACGGCGCCGAGCTGCGTCGTGACGATCATCAGAATGCCGAGATGCAGCGGATCGAAGCCGAAGGCCTGCCCGACATAGGCGGCAACAGGAACGAACACGATCAGCACCGCAAGGCTTTCCAGGAACATCGTCAGGACGAGGATGATGCCGAGCAGGCTGAGCAGGACGACGTGGCGGTCGCTGGAGATCGATTGCAGCAGGGCGAGAACCGACTGGTTGAAATTGACGTAGGAGAGGAGCCAGCCGAGCGCGCCGGCGACGGCGATGATGCCGACGACCATGGCGACGGTGACGGCCGCATCCAGGAAGATGCCCGGCAGGTCGCGCAGACGGATCTCGCGATAGACGAACATGCTGACGATGGCCGAGTAGAGGCAGGCCGCGACGCCCGCTTCCGTGGCCGTAAAGACGCCAGCAAAAATGCCGCCGAGGATGATGAACGGTGCCAGAAGCGCCACCCATGCACCGCGGATGCCGTTAAGTATTTCCCGGAACGTGGCGCGCTTCGTATGATGACGCAAGGCCGGATATTGCGGGAACATCGCAAGGATCCGGATGAAGCCCGACAGCAGTGCGGCAAGAAGCAGACCGGGAACGATACCCGCCATGAAGAGGCCGCCGATCGAGACACCCGTCATGGCGCCATAGACGATCATCGTCATCGAAGGGGGAATGATGGGGCCGATGATGGCCGCGACCGCGACGATACTGGCGGCGAGGCCAGGCTGGTAGCCCTGTTTCTTCATCGACGGGATCATGATGGAGCCGATCGATGCAGCCTCGGCCGCAGAGGAGCCGGAGACGTTCGCCATGGCCGTGCAGGCGACGACACTGGTGTGGCCAAGGCTGCCGCGCAGATGCCCGACGAGCGTCTGAGCGAAGGTCACGAGCGCGCCGGAAAGCCCGCCCTTGGACATCAGCGATCCCGCAAGGATGAAGTAGGGCAGCGCGAGCAGGCTGAAGGAATCCAGCATGGCGAAGGTACGCTGGGCGAAGAGCGCGAAATTGACGCCGGGCATGACGAAGATGCCGGCCGCGCTGGTCAGGCCGATGGCCAGCAGCACGGGTAGACCCACCCCGACCAGAGCGAGGAGGCCGCCGAAGAGAAGAATGAGCGTCATGCTGCCGATACTCCCAGCACCTTCTGAAGCAGCCGGTCCACGGCCGTGAAGACGAGATAAGCCCCGCCGATGAGGAGGCCGAGATAGACCTTGTCCATCGTCACGCCCATACCCGGGCTGGTCTGCCGCCAGGCGACGCCCATCAGCGTTGCGGTTCCGGAGATGATCGCGACACCCAAAACCAGCCAGGCGAGATCGATGATCCAGCCGAGGACCAGCGCGCCGCGGGCACCGAGTGCGTTTTGGAGAATATCGACGCCGATATGGGCGTTGCGGCGATAGCCGATGGGCACCGCGAAGAAGACCAGCCAGATATGGCTGTAGCGCTGGAACTCTTCCGACCAGCTCAGCGTGCTGCCAAGGAGGAACCGGTTGACGACCTGCCACAGCGCGGCGAAGACCATGGCAGCGAACAGGATGACGACCGCGATCTCGAACAGCCGATGAACTGCCGAGAAGAGCGTGTCGAGCGGCCCGGGAAGCGTCGCGACCGGCTTACCCGGCGTCTCCTTCTCGACCGTATCGAAATCAGATGTGACATGCATCGCAACCCCTCCCTGCGACGTGGCGGGCAGATCGGCCGGGCCACTCACGTCCCGCCGCCGTCCGCCTTTGTTGATTGACCTGCCGGTGCCGCCTCAGCGGAACTTCGCCTGCATCGTTCCGATGCCGGGAATGGCGTCCTTGAGATGGGCGTGCCGCTCCTCGAAATGCTGGAGCAGCCCGCGCTTCGTCCGGCCGGCGAGGATGGTGAAGATATATTCGGCATGGCCCGGCGAGGTGACCGTCGGGTGATAGCCGCCGGCGACCAGCACTGTGTCACGGTGACCCGTCATCACGACCTGTCGCGCCTCGCCTTCATGATAGAGGAACTGACCACCGAAGCCGGTCTCGGGCTGGAAACGGTAATGGTAGAGCTCCTCGTGATCCGTTTCGCCGTCCCGGTCCGTATCGTGCTTGTGGGGCGGGTAGCCCGACCAGCAGCCCTGTTCGCAATAGAGCTCGCTGACCAGCAGGCGGCCGCTGCGACCTTCGCCGTTCTGGCCGAGAAGGTGGTAGATGTCGCGCCGCGAATGTGTATCGCTGGAACCGACGGCGACCATCTCCACCTCTTCCGGCGTCACGCGAAACGGAGGGTACTCCTCTGCGCAGCGCGCGCCGGCAATGGCGACCTCGCAATCCCTGAGCGCCTCGATGGTGATCGCGCCGCGGCTGCCGGCGTAGACGCTGTCTGCGCGGCCGTCCCAAATGCTCTGTCTCCCGCCGACGGCACTGAAACCGTGCCTGCCGACATGGATATCGACGAGGCCGTGCAGCGGCACGATATGCGCTTCCAGCTCTTCACGCTCGAAGACGTGGCGTTCGCCGGCCCTCAGCCTGACGAGGTTGAAGTAGATGAGCGAAAGGTGTCCGCCCGGCACGACGATGGGCTGGTTCTCGTTGTCGTGCGCGTGAATGTGAAAGGACATGGCATTCTCCGGAATGGACGGCGCCCGCAAGGGGCGCCGCTAATAGGGTCACTTCGCCGCGGCGCGGATCTTTTCGAGGAGCCCGGTGGCTTCGAAGGATGTGGCAAGCTCGTCCTGCACGCTTGCGGCAGCCGACTGGAGCGGTGCCGTATCGACCTGCGTGACATTGACGCCTGCATCGGCCAGAGCTTTGAGGGCTTCGCCTTCGCGCAGCGGCGCCAGCGAACGCTGTGCATCGCGGGCAAACCACGCCGCCTTTTGCAGGGTCGCTTTGTCGGCTTCCGACAGCGAGCTGACGAACGTATTGGAGCAGACGAATGCCAGCGGGCCGTAGAGGTGACGCGTCAGCGCGTAGTTGTGCGCGACCTCGTTGAACTTGTTTGCGAGGATGATGGAGGCATTGTGCTCAAGCCCGTCGAGCACGCCCGTTTCCATGGCCGTGTAGATTTCGCCGAATGCCATCGGCGTGGCATTGGCGCCCATGGCGTTGATCGCCTTGACGTAGGTATCCGTCGGGATCGTGCGGATCTTCAGGCCCTTGAGGTCTTCGACATTAGTGATGGCCTTGTTGGTCGTGGCAACGTTGCGATAGCCCCAGCTATCCAGCCAGGCGACGACTTCGAAGCCGCTGTCGCGCAATGCGGTCTGCAGCTCCGTGCCGACCTCGCCGTCGAGGACGCGATGGACATGGTCGTAGTCCTTCCAGAGGAAGGGCAGGTCGAGTACGCCGACCTTCTTTTCGAAGTTGCCCAGGATGGCGGTGCCGGAGATGATGCAGTCGGCACCGGAGCCGAGCTGCATAGCCTCATAGACCTCACGCTCCTGGCCGAGCTGGTTGTTCGGGTGAATGGTCACGTTGAAGTTGGTTCCGAAGTCCTGTGCATACTTCTGGAACAGCCAGGATGTCGTATGGATTTCGGATTCCATCGAGTCCTGATGCGCATGCGCGAGCTTGAGTTCGACGGCGTGAGCCGACAGGCTCATAAGCAACGCGAAGCCCGCGCCGCCAACGAAAGTGGCAGTCCTCATTATTCCCTCCCAGGGTGTTGAATTACCTTGCCGCGGAGCGCGGATCAGGTTTCGGCGTCGAGTTCGCTGTAGCGCGTCCCCGTCATGATCAGGTGCCGATGCATGGCATGGCCCGCCGCGTCGGCGTCGCCGCGCTCGATGGCGCGCAGGATCGTCGCATGCTCCTCCAGCGCCTGGGTCGCACGCCCTGCATCGCAGGTGCCGCTTTCCTTGGCGCTGGAAATGATGCGGGGCGCGAAGACGCTCACCATGGAGTGCAGTGCCTCGTTGCCGGTCGCCTTGGCGACTTCAAGATGGAAGAGCACGTCCAGCTCTATGGACGGCCGGTTTTCGGCAACCGCAGCGACATGGGTTTCATGCACTGCGCGGATGGCGGCGATCGCAGCCTTGCCAGCTCTTTCCGCAGCCAGACGCGCCGTCTGCACTTCAAGAATCCTGCGTGCCTCGACCATGTCGGCAGGGGCCGGATCGGCAATCGACAGCATATTGGCGATAAGACCCGAAATGCCCGAAGACGTCATGTTGTCCTCGACCACCGTGCCGCTCTGCGGGCGCGTGCGCAGAATGCCGAAGAACTCCAACTTGAGAAGCGCTTCGCGCACGGCGCTGCGTCCGACGCCAAACTGTTCGGCGAGGGCACGCTCCGCCGGCAGCCGATCACCGGGCTTGATGACACCGTGTGCGATGAGGGCGCGGAGCTGTTGGATGATCTGCTCGGACGGACTCGTGACGTCGATCCGGCTCAATCCCTTCAGAACTTCCATCCCTGCCTCCCAATGGCATCATCCGATTGCCATGGGATAGCATCGACGAATAAATTGGTCAACCAGTCGCTAGTTGCCAAGATGGGTGATTTTTAGCACCTTCAAAATTCGAGCACTTATCAAACTGCGAATAATGTCGAAGCACGCATACGTTGCTGCTGGTTCGAGTCCCTTCAAAACCCAAAGAAACCTCGATTATGCAGCCCACGCTGACCTGCAAATTCGACTTGCTATAACCGCATCCAGCGAAACCCATCCCGGCCCGCGCGCCGCGATGAACAGCAGGCAGGCGGCCCAGGTGCCGTGGGTCGGCCAGGCGGCGGGATAGACGAAGATCTCGATCACCAGCGTCATTCCCAAAAGCGCCAGCGCGGACAGCCGGCTGGCGAGGCCGATGACCAGCAAGATCGGGAAGAAATGCTCGGCGAAGGCGGCAAGATGGGCGGCGAGCCAGGGATCGACGAGCGGCAGCTTGTACTCGTTCTCGAAGAGATAGAGTGCGTTGTCGGAGAGATGCCAGCCCTCGACCTTCGTCTGTCCGGACTGCCAGAAGACGGCAGCGATGGAGAGCCGGGCGACAAGCGCTATGAGATCGTTCGGAATGGTGTTCAGGATTTTCAGGCCCTGGTCGACGATTCTCTGCGGCAGGGGCTGGACGAGGTCAGGCATGGTTTGGGTTTTCATCGGTGTCGTCCTGGCTGATGGCGGCGAAGGCTCCCGAGCGGAGCAGCACCGCGAGGTTTTGTGAGAGATCGAAGTCTGCGTGCCCGCGCATGGCGGCCTGCGCCGCGACGGCGAGCGTCGCGCCCTCGGCGAGCCTGCGGAAAAACACCGCGCCGCCGGGCGATAGCGCGGTCACCTCGACGGTCAGGTGCGGGCGGGCGACAAGGGCGTGTTCGTCCCGCCACACGTCGATCGGCGCGAGCATTCGTTCACCGGCATTCATCGCCCAGATCGTCACCATTGGATAAGGCGAGGAGAGGATCGACAAAGCCGGGTGCGGCGTGAAAACAAGCGCGCCGAGCCCGGCGGGATCGATCGCGGCGAGCGCTGCGGGGGCAAGGGTCGCAACGTCCGCCGCGTGATAGGCCCGCCCGCGGGCGATTTCGAGCCGCATGACGTCGGGAAGGTAGACGACCTCGCGCGCGGGCGCGAAGGCGGCGACGAAATCGGGGAACTCATCGCCATAGGCGAGCAGGACCGGAGAGCGTGGCGGATGGACCTTGATGAAGGCCCGCGCCATGGCCCGCAAGAAATCCGGTCCGACGATGTTTTCCGCGGCGGGAAAACGGGAGGCGAGTGCCGCGATCAGGCTTGCGGTGACATTGTTGCGATAGACGGCGTAGCGCCGTTCGGGTGTGGCGGTGTTCCAGGCCACCAGCCCGGCGGGTGTGGGTGTCGTTCCTAAAAGGCCCGCAGCAAAGGTGCTCTCGAGGGCGGCGGACATGGCTCAGGCCGCCCTTCTGCGCGTGGCGGCATCGAGCAGCCGTTGCGCGGAGATCGTTTCGGCGCGCAGCACCGGCCAGGCGGGTACGTCGTTGTCCCATTCGATCAGGCTCGCAACCGGGCCGATCCGGTCGAGGACGGATTGATAGAGCGCCCAGACGGGATCCTTCACCGGTGTGTCGTGGCTGTCGATCAGCAGCGGCGCCCCAAGGTCGTCGATACTCTCGGAATGGCCACTCAGATGAATTTCGCGCACGGCCGTGATCGGGAAGCGGGCGATGTAGTCATGGGGATCGAGATTGTGGTTGATCGCGGCGACGAACACGTTGTTGACGTCGAGCAGCAGGCCGCAGCCGGTGCGTTGCGCGACCTCGGCAAGGAAGACGGTCTCCTCGATCGTGCTCTCCGCGAAGAGCAGATAGGTTGCGGGATTTTCAAGCAGCATCTGACGGCCCAGGGTGGTCTGCACCTGATCGACATGCTCGACCACGCGGGCGAGGGTCTCCTCGGTGTAGGGCAAAGGCAAGAGGTCATTCAAAAACACGCTGTCATGGGTCGACCAAGCAAGGTGTTCGGAAAAACTCTCCGGCTGGTAGCGGTCACACAAGACCCGCAGCCGGGCGAGGTGATCGCGGTCGAGCGGCTGCATCGAGCCGATCGACAGGCCGACGCCGTGGACGGAGAGCGCGTAGTCCTCGCGCAGCCGGCCAAGCTGGGCATGTGGCGGACCGCCGGCGCCCATGTAGTTTTCCGCATGGACCTCGAAGAAGCCGACAGGCTGCGGCTCGGCCAGGATATCGGCGAAATGCTCGGGCTTGAAACAGGCGCCGGCGCGGCGCGGAAGAGCGGAGGCAAACATGGGGCACCTTTCTTGAGGGAAGCGACGGCGCCGGCTGGCGCCGTCCGTCTGGTGGCGGGCCGTGGCTATCAGGCCGGTGCCATGCCCTGCTCGAGCATGCCGTGACCGGTGGGCGTCTTCATCGAAACGCAGGTGCCCTTCGGAACGAGCTTGAAGACGTTCTGCTGGTAGTCGATCTTCGACGTGCCGGCGCAGGTCGTGCCAGCGCCCGCGGCGCAGTCGTTCTGGCCCTTCATCGCGATGCCGTAGCACTTTTCCTTGCTGTCGTCGGCGGTGGCGGGTGTTGCGATGGCGGCGAGCGCGGAAGCGAGCGAACCGGCAAGGGCGAGGGTGGCGATCGTGGTTTTCATTCTCTGTCTCCGTTTTCGGGACAGCCGCGATTGGCTGTGCATGGACGGCTACGGAGAGGGGTTGCACTTCGTTACAGGGCCGGTGCGGATTTTTCTGCCGGCCTCTTGCGAAGCGGTCGCCGACACAAAAAAAGGCCTTGCGCATCAGGCTCTTGGGCGTGTTACAGATTTCTTGTCGCGGGCAAGGTAACAAAATCGTGTTGCCCGACGTAGGGTGGGAAACGGTGAATCAGTCGACGCGCGAAGAGGAATGGGCAGCCTGGCTGCGCCTCGCCATCAAGGGCGACGCGCAGGCCTATAACCGTTTCCTCGTCGCCGTGACGCCGCAATTGCGCCGCATGGCGCGACGGCGATGCGACCAGTTCGGCGCACCGGCAAGCGAGGCGGAGGATGTGGTGCAGGAAGTGCTGCTCGCCATCCATCTGAAGCGCGGCACCTGGGATCCGTCTCGGCCGCTCGGGCCGTGGCTGACGACCATCGTACGCAACAAGCTGGTCGACAGCCTGCGCCGTCGCGGCCGGCATGTGAACGTACCGATCGAGGATGTCGCCGATTTCCTCGAGGCGGGCGACGAGACGCATGAGGCCGCCGACCGGCTCGACACGGAAACCATGCTGGCACGGCTGAGAGACCCGCAGCGCGATATCGTCCGGTCGATTTCGATCGAGGGGCAAGGTATCCGCGAAACGGCGGCACGGCTGAAGATGACGGAGGTCGCGGTGCGCGTCGCCCTGCATCGGGCGCTGAAATCGCTGGCCGCCCTCTATCGGAGCGAATGAGATGAAGACGGACGACCTGATCACCCTGATGACGCATGATGCGCCGGTCGGCATGCGCTACGGCCGCGCACTGATGATTGCGCTTGGCGCGGGCATCGTCGTCTCGGCCGTGCTGCTCGTCGTCACCGTCGGCCTGCGGCACAACATGGCGAGCGTTTTCGAGACGGCGCGTGTGCTCTTCAAGATCGTGGTCACTCTCGTGCTCGCCGTTCTCGCCGCCCGGCTTGCCATGCGCATCGGCCGGCCGGGGGCGGAGACTCGTTTCCCCGCTCTGTTGCTCGGCGTGCCGCTCGCGATGGTTGCTGCCGCTGTCGCCGTCGAACTCTCCGTGCTGCCTGATAAAGCCTGGCGGGCGAGCCTCGTCGGGCAAAACGCATTGTTCTGCCTGTTCTTTGTGCCGGTCCTATCGCTGGCGCCATTTACCGGCCTTTTCTGGGCATTGAAAAAAGGTGCGCCGCAGAACCCGGCGGCGGCCGGTGCCACTGCCGGCCTTGCCGCCGGCGCCATAGCTGCCGCGATCTACGCCTGGCATTGCCCTGACGATAGCCCGCTGTTCCTGGCCACCTGGTACACGATCGCCATTGCTGGGGTCACTGCCGTGGGCGCGCTGCTCGGCCGACGTTGGTTGCGATGGTAGACGCTGATCAGCTTCTCCAGAAGCGTGGCGTCAACACGACAAGAACAGTCAAGACTTCGAGACGGCCGAGCAGCATCATCAGCGACAGAAGATAGAGGGCAGGGTCGGATATCGTGGAAAAGTTTCCGGCGGGGCCAACAATTGGGCCGATGCCCGGGCCGACATTGGACAATGCGGTAATGACTGACGACGTCGATGTCAGAACATCGTAGCCCATCGCGGCCATCGTGAGGCTTCCCGTTGTCCAAAGTGCTAGATAGGTCGTAAAAAACAGCATGACGCTTCGCTGCAGGTCCGGATCCACGGTCATCTTACCATAGCGCACTGTGTGGATGCCGTCAGGGTAAATGAGTTTGTAGAGGCCGGTGCGGATGAGGTTGAAGAGAATGATGAAGCGATAAGCCTTGATTCCACCGGCTGTCGATCCCGAACAACCGCCCATGAACGTCATGAAAAATGCCATCGTCACAACGAACGGCCCCCACAGCGTATAGTCCTCGCTCGCGAAGCCGGTTGTGGAGAGAATTGTTGAGACGGTGAAGAAAGAATGGGCAAGCGCCGCATGGAACGGCACGCCGTTTTGCAGCCGGTGGTAGATTGCGATGGCAGTCGAAAACGCCGCGAGATAGGCGAGGAAGACCGCGATTTGCGGATCGCGCAATGCATTGAGGCGGCCACGGACCATGAAGACGATCAGGACTGAGAAGGGTAGGCTGCACACAGTCATGAAGAAGGTGGCGGCCCATAGCAGCGGGAGGCTTTTGAAATAACCGAAGGAGGCGTCATGGGTTGAAAAGCCGCCGGTAGCCACGGTCGCCATGGCGTGGTTGATGGCATCGAATTGGCTCATGCCGAGAACCGCGAAGGTGAGCGCACAAGCGATGGTGATCAGCACGTAGATGAGGACAAAGGCCCGGGTGAAGCTTGCAATCCGGGAGAAGGGCTTATCGTTGGTATCCGAAGATTCCATTTTGAAGAACGAAATCCCGCCCACGCGCAGGTACGGCATGACGAAAAGTCCAAGCGCCACGATGCCGATGCCGCCGAGCCAGTGGAGCAGGGACCGCCACATCAATATGCCGGGCGGCGCATGATCGAGGCCGGCAATGACGGTGGATCCCGTCGTCGTGATCGCCGAAACGGATTCGAAGAGTGCCTTCGCAAATCCCATATTCAGGGACGACATCATGAAGGGTAAGGCGCCGACAAGCGAAAACACCAGCCACAGAGCGTTGACGAGGAGGAAGCCCATCTTTCTGTTGAAAGGTGGAGGACCTGCGCGGGTCGCCGCAGCGGTGAGAAGCGAGAAGAAGCCGACCGTCGCTGACGAAAGAGCGAAGACCAGCCAGTCGCGATGCCCGAAATAGACATCCACTAACGCCGGAAACAACATGGCGGCGGCCAGATATAGGCCGCAGATTGCCGATATATGGATCGCGGCACGGAAATTGACAGCGTTCACATCGCTCGCCTCAGATTCTGGTCGGTTGGTAGCACGGACGGTCAACCTTGACGAGATCGTCTGCCGGCATCTGGGTGGGTATGATCGAGAAAATGTGATCAGAGTTCATCGGGCTCTATTGCAATTGCTCACGATTGGAATTGCTCACGTCGAGCCCTTAGATTTTGCTCGTCGGCGTGTGCTGCGTGCGCCACGGGATCCCCCGAAATGATGGAGACTTCGGTCAACTTTCCAACGCGGGAGTGCTCTTGGGATCGATCGTTGCCGGAGTGGCGGGGTGCATCGTGCTCTCGATGGCGCGACGACGAGCGAGAACATGGCGGTTACGCCCGTGTCCAGACGTCGTGGTCGATCTTGCCGTTCGGTTTGGGTTAGGCACCGGGGTCAAGGCGCGGCTCGCCGGTCTTCTTCTGCTCGAAGCAGTTTTTGTGGACTTCGCCACGGTAACGGAGAGCACTACAATTGCGACTAGATTGACAGAAGCCATCAGCCCATCGCGGCATCCGTCATGTTAAACGCGATCGTGGTATAGGCGCCCAGATGACCTTGGCCATGAAGCAGGACGGCGACGCGGAGCGCGGTGATCGTGCCCCTGTTGTCGAGCTTCAGAAAAACGATCGCGTTCTCCGAATAGGGAGGTGCGTTTGGGCTGCCAAACTACGCGTCGATGGTTCGGGATGCTTCAAAAGCAAATGACAGTTCAACAGAAACGCAGGCAGGCATATCTGTAGATTTTCTAACAGATTTTCCATTTCTTCTAAATTGAGCTAACCCCTCTTCGATCCTACAGTGTGAATCACAGGCCGCTGTGGGAGGCGGCTGAGAGAGGCGCGGCGCTTGCTGCGTTTTTCGGAGGAGAGTCATCGATCAGCACATCCTGTTTGCCGGAGGGCGGTTCAGCCTGTTATCCGGAGGGCTTTGCGCATCGATATTCCGGCCGAGCACTCTTCAAGTTTTCCCCAGCCGAGGATGTTGAAATGAACCTTTATTCACTGCTTTCCCTTCGCGCCGCCAACGGGCGCCCCGTGCGGGTCGGCCTGATCGGTGCGGGCAAGTTCGGGTCGATGGTGCTCGCCCAGGCACAGCGCATCGCCGGCCTGCATATGGTCGCGATTGCCGATCTTGATGTCGGCAAGGCGAAGGAATCGCTCCAGCGTGTCGGGTGGCAGAAGGAGCGCTATGCCGCAACGAGCTGTGGCGAGGCGATCAAAACCGGAGGAACCTTCGTCACCGACGATGTGAAGGCGCTCTTCGAATGCGGCGAGATCGAATGCATCATCGAGGCGACTGGTCATCCGATCGCCGGCACGCGTCATGCGCTTGGCGCCATCGAGAGCCGCAAACATGTCGTGATGGTCAATGTCGAAGCCGACGTGATGGTCGGCCCGATCCTCGCGGAAAAGGCGCGCGCCGCCGGGGTCATCTATTCCATGGCCTATGGTGACCAGCCGGCGCTGATCTGCGAGCTCGTCGACTGGGCGCGCGCCACCGGCTTCGAGGTCACCGCCGCCGGCAAGGGCATGAATTTCGAGCCGCGCTACCGCTATTCCACGCCGGATACGGTATGGGGACTGTTCGGCTGGACCGAGGAACAGGTCGCTGCAGACAACCTCAACCCGAAACTCTACAACTCCTTCACCGACGGCACCAAGGCAGCGATCGAGATGGCAGCGGTCGCCAATGGCACGGGCCTCGATTGCCCGGATGACGGTCTGGCCTTTCCGCCAGCCGGCCTGCATGATCTTGCCCGTGTCTTCCGTCCGGCAAGCGACGGCGGCCGCATGGCCCGGTCCGGTCTCGTCGATATCGCGGCGAGCCAGGAGCCGGATGGCCGCGAGGTGTTCAATAACATCCGCTACGGCGTCTTCGTGACCTTCAAGGCGCATAACGAATATGCCCGCGCCTGCTTCAAGCAATACGGTCTCCTGACCGATCCATCGGGCTGGTATGCCTCCATGTGGCGCCCCTTCCACATCATCGGCCTTGAGACGTCCGTCAGCGTTCTCTCTGCGGTGCTGCGCAATGAGCCGACGGGCTGCTCCAAGGAGTTCCGCGGCGATGCCGTAGCGACCGCCAAGAAGGATATGCAGCCCGGCGAGATGCTGGACGGTGAGGGCGGCTACGCCGTCTGGGCGAACGCCATCCCGGCGACGCGCAGCCTCGACCTCAAGGCGCTGCCGATCGGCCTTGCCCACAATGTCAAGCTCAAGCGGCCGATCAAGAAAGACCAGATCGTTTCCTTCGATGATGTCGAGCTGGTCACCGATCTCGATGTCGTGTCCCTGCGCCAGGAGATGGAAGATCGTTTCCGCCCGGTGCGGACCGCGGCCGAGTGATCGGGAGACGGCGATGCCCACACCAGCCTTTGTCGTGATTGCGGAATTCCAGGTGAAGCCCGGCAAACTGCCGGCCTTTCTGGAGGCGGCGCGGGACGATGCTCAACACTCGCTGGCGGACGAGCCTGGCTGCCGGCAGTTCGATGTCATCTGCCCGGAAGGTGCCGGCGATACAGTGGTCTTCTATGAAGTCTATGACAGCCGCGCCGCATTTGACGCGCATCTTGAAACGCCCCATCTGGGGCGTTTCCGTCAAGCCTTTCCTCCGCTCATCATCGAGGAGCGGCCAGTCCGGTTCGCTGAACGACAGCACCCCTGAGCGCGAAGGAGACGTTATGAGCGACGCGATCGCAACCATCGCCGTTCTGGGTACGGGTATCATGGGCGCTCCCATGGCCGAACGGCTGGCCGATGCCGGCTTCACCGTCACGGCATGGAACCGGACGGCGGAAAAGACCGCGTCGCTCGCCGCAAAGGGAATCGCGGTCGCCAACAGTGGGGTCGAGGCTGTCGCAACTGCCGACGCGGTCATCTGCATGCTGAGCTCAGGCCCGGTTTGTGAGGCTGTTCTGGCGGGGCCGGACGGCGTGATCGCCGGCATGAGGACCGGCTCCGTGCTGGTCGTCATGAGTTCCATTCCGGTCGAAACGGCCGTAGCACTCGCGACTGCCGCTGCCGCGCGGGGGATCGCCTGTCTCGACGCGCCTGTCTCGGGTGGCGAGAAGGGGGCGAAGGACGGCACGCTCGCCATCATGGCGGGGGGCGATGGCGCGGTGGTCGGGCAGCTGCGCGATGTCTTCGCCTGTCTCGGGCGGGTAACCCATGTCGGCCCGTCTGGCAGCGGAGCGCTCACCAAGCTTGCGAACCAGCTGATCGTCGCCTCGACGATCTGCGCCGTCGCCGAAGCGCTGACGCTTGCCGAAAGCGGCGGTGCCGACCCGGCGAAGGTCCGCGAGGCGCTCCTTGGCGGCTTTGCCGATTCGACGGTGTTTCGCCAGCACGGTTTGCGCATGGTGGAAGGCAACTTCCGGCCCGGCGGCCCGGCAAAATACCAGGTAAAGGACACATCTACCGCAATCGCCTTCGCAAGGTCGCGTGCATTGAGGCTTCCGGTCAGCGAGGAGGTTGACCGGCTCTTCCAGGCAATGGTGGATCATGGCGACGGGGACCTTGATCACAGCGGCATCATTCTGGAACTGCAACGCATGAACCCGCGCGGGGGCCATTCCGCGTAGTCAAAATTGGATAATCAAACGGGAGGAACGACATGAAACACTTTACTCTTCGCGCCATGCTCGCAGCGGCGACCATGCTCACTGCATCGTTTGCACAGGCCGAAACGCTGACGCTCTCGACGCCCGATCCGGATAACTCGGAAATCACCGTCGCGGCCAACAAGTTCGCGGAACTTGTCGCGGCCAAGACGAATGGCGAGCTCACGATCAAGGTCTTCCCGAACGGCACGCTCTATGGTGGTGATCCGTCCGGCGCGGTCAAGCAGCTTGCCGGCGGCTCGCTGGACATGCTCCTGCTTGCCACCTCGCTCTATGCCAATTTCAATCCGAAGTTTTCCGCGATCTCCATTCCCTACCTGTTCGACGACGAGGCGCAGCTGCGCGGCTATCTCTCCGGCGAGCCGGGGCAGGAGTTGATCTCGGATCTCGGAAATATCGGCATCAAGGGCATCAATCTCTGGCCGCGCCCCTTCCGCCAGATGACGAACTCCAAGCATCCGATCGAAAAGCCGGAGGACCTGTCCGGGCTGAAATTCCGCGTGCCGAACAATCCGCTCTGGGTTGAGTTCTTCAAGAAGATGGGGGCTGCCCCGACGCCGATGGCCTTCGCCGAGGTGTACAATGCGCTTCAGTTGAAGGTGGTCGACGGTCAGGAGAACCCGATCAACGTGCCGCTCAGCGCGAAGTTCTACGAAGTGCAGAAATACGCGTCGATCACCAACCATATGGGTGACGGCTGGGTGCTCGGCATCAATCCGGCGAAGTTCGACGGGTTGAGCGATGCGCACAAGAAGGCACTTGAGGAAGCCGGAAAGGAAGCGGAGGCCTGGAAGGTCGAGAACGATGCCGCGACGGCGGAATCGACGATCGCCGAACTCGAAAAGCATGGCATGGAGGTCAACCGGCTGACACCGGAGCAACAGAAGGCGTTCGTTGCGGTTTCGAAGGAGCTGTTTCCGGTCTTCGCCGGTCTTGTGAAAGATCAGGCATTCTTCGACAAGACCGTCGCCGCCGTCGGCAAGAACTGATCCGCAGTGCCAGCCGGATCGGCCGTGCGGCGGGTCCGGCAAGGAGGACACGCCATGGACAAAAATACTTCTTTCCTCGGCGGCGCGCTGAAGGCTGCGACGGACATCGCCGCCGGTATCGCCGTGGTCGGCGTGCTTCTCGTCGTCCTGATCCAGGTCGCCAGCCGCGTGCTGGGTATGCCGGTCTCCTGGACGGAGGAGGCGACCCGCTATCTCTTCGTGTGGATGATCTTCCTTGGCCTCGCTGCAGGATTTCGGACTGTCGAGACTGCCCGTGTCACCGTGTTGATCGCGATGATGCCGCGCGTCGTTCGGCGGCTGTCGCTGCCGATCTACGTGGCGTCTTCGGTCATCTTCTTCACGCTCACCGGCTGGACCGGCTATCACCTCGTCCAGCAACAATTCATGATGAACGAAACGGCGGCGACCCTTGCAGTTCCCATGTGGCTGATCGGCACAATCATGCCGATCAGTGCCGTGCTTGCGGTCCTCGGCATCGTCGAATCCCTCAGGACGCGCCGCGATCTCATCGAACTTGCAGATCCCGCGCAGGGCATGCCCGAATTCACGCTCGCTGAAAGCGCCACGCCGAAGCCGGAGAAAGAGCTATGAGCCTCGTCCTTCTCGCCCTGTTCCTGTTCATGAGCGCACTTGGTGTGCCGCTCGCCGTGGCGCTCGGCCTCGCCAGCGTCATCGCCATCGTCGCCTTCACATCGACGCCGGTCGATCTTCTGGCGCAGAGCATGTTCTCCGCCATGAATTCGTTCCTGCTCGTAGCCGTTCCGCTCTTCATCCTCGTCGGCGTGCTCATGGAGCGCGGCCGCGTTGCGGAAAAGCTGTTCGACTTTGCCGAGGCTATCGTCGGCTGGCTGCCCGGCGGCCTTGGCCATGTGAACGTTGCGTCCTCGGTGATCTTCGGTGGCGTGTCCGGTTCCTCCGTCGCCGACATCGCCTCCATCGGGGCAATCGAGATCAAGGCGATGGAGCGTCATGGGTTTCCCAAGGGCTATGCCGTCGGCATGACACTCTGCACCTCGACGCTTTCCTCGATCATCCCGCCTTCGATCCTCATCGTCATCGCGGGGTCGATCGCCAATGCCTCCATTGGCACGCTGTTGGTTGCCGGTCTCATTCCCGGCCTGTTCATCGCGCTGATGTTCATGGTGTTCAATCATTTCTATGCCGTGCGTTACGGCTATAATCCCCCAACGCCGTTCAACGTGCGACTGGTCGTCACGACCGGCATCGCTGCCATTCTGCCCATGTTGACGCCGGTGATCCTGCTGATCGGCATCGTCGACGGTTATTTCACGCCGACGGAAGCGGCCGGCATCGCGGTGCTGTACACGCTCTTCCTGTCTGTCGTACTCTACCGCACCATCGCGCCGCGCGAGCTTCCCGGCATCTTCATCGAGACCGCGCGCACCTCGGGTACTATTCTCTTCATCGCGGCCACGGCGAAGCTCGCCGCCTGGGTGTTCACCTATGATGGCCTTCCGGCGCAGGTCGCGACTTTCCTCGGGGCGATCAGCACAGGTCCCACCATGGCGCTGATCCTGATCTTCTTCTTCCTCATCGTCGTCGGGATGTTCATGGATGCAATCGCCGCCATGTTCATCCTCATCCCCGTGCTGCTGCCGCCGGCTGTTTCGCTCGGCGTCGATCCCATTCACTTCCTGATCGTCATGGTGATCACCCTGACCCTCGGTCTCGTCACGCCGCCGGTGGGCGTCTGCCTCTTCGCGGTCGCGCAGGTGGCGAAAATGTCGATCGAGGATGTGGTGAAGGGATCGCTCGCACCAATGTCGATCCTTATCGCGGCTATTCTTGCGCTGGTACTCTTTCCGGAACTGACGCTCGCGCCGATCCGCCTGCTCGGCCTCTATTGAAATGGCGGCACGAAACGAGACGATCCATGACGGCTTCCTGGTCGTCATGGGCACGGCAGGAACCGGGAAATCCGAGATCGGGCGCCGTCTTGCGGCAAGTCTGCAGTGCGATTTCGTCGAGGCGGACGAGTTGCACACGGCGGAAAGCGTAGAGCAGATGCGCAAGGGCGTCGCACTGACCGACGTCCAGCGCCAGCCCTGGCTTCACGCCGTCTGTGACAGGGCGCTTTCCCTACCGACCGGCCCGGCTGTCATCGCGTGCTCGGCATTGAAGCGGAGTTACCGCGACTTGATGCGGGCGCGGCTCGGCGCCGTTCGTTTTCTCTTTCTCGATGGTCCGGCCGAGCTGATAGCGGCTCGTCTCCAGGCGCGGCAGGGGCATTTCGCCTCCGTTGCGCTGCTGGAAAGCCAACTCCTTACCCTGGAGCGTCCAAGTGCCGAGGAGGGAGCGATCGTGCTCGACATCGCCTTATCGCCGAACGACATTACGACTACGGCGCTGGCTGTTCTCGATGAGACTAGGACGCGTTCCTAAAACCGTCTGCCGACCTGCGCCGACTGCCAGACGTCGCGTTCCGAGCGCAGCCAGTCAAGAAAGAGGCGAACCTTCTTCTGTCGCAGATGATCGCGCGGGCAGACGATCCACTGGGTCACGATGCGCAATTCCGGTGCAGCCGCAACAGGACAGACCAACCGACCGTTTTTCAGTTCATCATCCATCATCAATGTGCTTTCCAGCGCGATCCCCATGCCGCGTGTCGCGGCATCGAT
Organism: Shinella sp. M31; assembly: GCF_049199205.1. Lineage (NCBI taxonomy): Bacteria > Pseudomonadati > Pseudomonadota > Alphaproteobacteria > Hyphomicrobiales > Rhizobiaceae > Shinella > Shinella sp. M31. Next base: position 67,591 of record NZ_JBLZPH010000065.1, read on the forward strand.
TGCCATATGGCTGCGGTCGAACAGCACGCGGCGCCAGCGTTCACCGGGTGCGACCTCGGCGAGCTGGAACCACGTTGCCCATTGCGCCTGCGATTTCACCGAATGGATGAGCCGGTGGTTTGGCAGGTCTTCCACATTCAGGCTGCCGGGCGCTGCATAGTGCGGGGCGCACACCGGAATGAACTGCTCTTCAGCGACACCCTCTACAAAAAGGCCGGGCCAGCGCCCGTTGCCGTGCCTTAGTTCGATATCTACCAGTTCCTGGTTGAAATCGGTTGGCTCGTTGGTCCCGTCGAGGCGCACTTCCAGATCGGGATGCCGATCGAGCAGTGCACCGAGCCGGGGAAGCAGCCATTTGTTGGAGAGGGTCGGCGTGGCGCGAACCGTGAGCGTCGTGACCGAGCGGAACCCGCGGATCGTGCCAGTCGCTTCCTCGATATCTTCGATTTGCTCGGAGATCATCGAGAAGTAACGCTCGCCGGCTTCGGTGAGCGCGACACCGCGACCCGCCTTCGTCAATAGCGCGACGCCGAGATGGGTCTCCAGCAATTGGATCTGTTGGCTGACCGCAGACGGCGTAACGCCCATCTCGTCTGCGGCACGCGATATGCTGCCGGCACGCGCTGCGGAGTGAAAAACCACGATTGCCTTGATTGGGAGTTGCATTCCGCCCTCGAATTGGCCTGCGCGACGTTAATCCAATCTGGGGGGGAGCGAAATGGTGTCCTCGGTCGGGTACCTCGAAAAGACGCAGTACTGCAATGCAAAATGGGCAGGCCACGCTTCGACCTTAACCTGATAGATTTCCTGCGTTTTAGAAGGATAGACAGCCATGCTCGACAACACATCTGCTAAGCGCGTGAGTTTCCGCGAAAAGATCTGGCATGCCATCTTGCGGGAGCGCGGCCGTGAGGTAAAGCGGACGCTTGAAAGGCGCTCTCGATAATAGCCTGCATCCCTCACAGGCGGAGATTTGGCTTTAAACCAGTTTTTGCCCTTAAGAGAGGCCCCTGAACTGTGGTTGGTTCTCGTCTGCGGAGCGCCGACCGATCGGGGTGTGTTCGTGGGGGACAACGACTTGGTATCGGTTGCCAAGGGGAGGGTTCGGTTGCTTGCAACTTCCCGCGTGCTCGACATGGCCTCCGGTAGCGCCACGCGTCGCATTTCGATCTTGAAGACCAGTTCCTATCAACGAGCAGGAACTCTACATGTCTGATCTCAACCCCAAACTCTCTTGATGGCATCGAAAGCGGCGGTGATTGCGGGGTCTTCCATACGAGCCTCCAGGCAGAGGAAACTCAGTGTCGTCGAGATTTTGACGTTCTCAGCGATGACGAGGCCATGTGCCTGTTGTTCATGAAGGGCAATCGACTCTCGGCAAAGGCTCAATCCCACCCCCGTCCGCACCATGGCAACCATGGACGTCTCCTGATCCACCTGGGCGACGATATTTTGCCGGACACCTAAATCGGCAAACCGGCGCGACAGCAAGCGATTGTGGACCGAGGCCTGCGGTGTGCCGATCCAGGGAAGCGCTGCGAGCTGGGACCAATCGGCGCTGCGCACGAAGCCGGTGAGCGCCGGCGGAGCGACGACGCGATACGTCAGTTGCGCCAGTTCACGGGCATGGAAAAGCGATGCGGCATTCTCCTCGATCGTATCGGCGGAAGGATCGTAGTCTCTTGGGTCGCCAAGAAAGAAGCCGGCATCGAGTTCGTTTCGCTTCAGCCCCTCCGGGACATCGCCGCTCATGCCGTGGCGTAGTGTGGTTTCTATGCCCGGTCCACTTTCGATAAGCGCTTTCAGAAAGGCGCCCAAGCGGGTGAATTCCGGGTCGATGATCGTGCCGATCCTGAGCTTCCCCCGGACGCGCGTCGATAGATGTCCGGCTGTCTGACCAAAATCCGTCAGCGCCGCCAGAACCTGCTCGGCCTTGGCAGCCAACAGCGCCCCTTCCTGCGTCAACTCCAAGCCCGTGGAGGTTCGCCGGAACAGGGAGAGGCCGGTCTCTGCGGCAAGGCGTTTCAGTTGCAGCGTCACGGCCGGTTGCGTGACATGCAAGAGCTCCGCAGCGCGGGTGACGTTGCCCTCCCGCGCCACGGTGACGAATGCCCTTAATGTTCTCAGGTCAATCGACTGCAGCATATTAGTTTCATTTATAATGTCTTCTATCATTTGTCATTGGATTTTCCGGCTAAACCTCAGCTATGGCTCTGAGCAATGTAGGCAGGGAGGCTGGCATGCCACGGCAAGACGTCGAAGCTTATGATGGTGCGTTATTCCGTCTGAACAGATGGGCAGCACAATGACGCGCAACACTGCCCTCCCTTATCACGATGCTTTTGACTACATCGTTGTCGGCGGCGGCTCCGCCGGCTGCCTGCTTGCCAACCGCCTCAGCCGCGATCCGGCGACGCGCGTGCTGCTCTTGGAAGCTGGCCGCAAGGACGACTATCCCTGGATTCACATCCCGGTCGGCTATCTCTATTGCATCGGCAATCCGCGCACCGACTGGCTATATAAAACGGAGCCGGACGCCGGTCTGAACGGGCGGTCGCTGCGCTACCCGCGCGGTAAGACGCTCGGCGGCTGCTCCTCCATTAACGGCATGATCTACATGCGTGGCCAGGCGCGCGACTTTGACGGCTGGGCGGCGGGGACCGGCGATGACGGTTGGTCCTGGCAGAACTGCCTGCCTGATTTCAAGGCGCATGAGGACCATTACCGGCTGGACAACGGCGCGGACCCGAAGACCGGCGGCAACAGCCGGTTCTCCGACATGCATGGCCACGGTGGCGAATGGCGGATCGAAAAACAGCGGCTCAAATGGGATATCCTGGAATCCTTCGCGGAAGCTGCCGTCGAGGCGGGTATTCCGCGATCCGACGATTTCAACAGTGGCGACAACGAGGGCGTCGGCTATTTCGAGGTCAACCAGCGCTCCGGCTGGCGCTGGAACACGTCGAAGGCTTTTTTGCGCCCCGCGAAGAACCGCCCGAACCTGACCATCTGGACGCAATCCCATGTCGAACGGCTGGTCCTTGAAACCGATGGTTCCGGCCGCAAGCGTTGCACCGGCGTCGTGCTCCAGCGGCAGGGGCAACGAGCCGAGGTCCGGGCGCGCAGGGAGGTCATCCTATCCGCCGGCGCAATCGGTTCGCCGCAAATCCTGCAACTCTCAGGTATCGGTCCGGCCGGATTGCTTAAGCGTCATGGCGTTGAGGTCGCGCACGACTTGCCGGGCGTGGGCGAGAACCTGCAAGACCACTTGCAAATCCGCGCCGTCTTCAAGGTCGGCAATGCGAAGACGCTGAACACGCTCGCCAACAGCCTGTTCGGCAAGGCGATGATCGGGCTGGAATATGCGCTGAAGCGCAGTGGCCCGATGAGCATGTCGCCCTCGCAGCTCGGCGCCTTCACCCGCTCGGACGAGCGCCAGGCCCATGCCAATCTGGAATATCACGTCCAGCCGCTGAGCCTCGACGCCTTCGGCGAACCGCTGCACAGCATCCCCGCCTTCACCGCGAGCGTCTGCAACCTCAACCCGACCAGCACCGGAACCGTGCGGATACGCTCCGGCAACGCCACGGACGCACCCGCGATCGCGCCGAACTACCTGAGCACGGAGGAGGACCGCCGGATCGCCGCCGAAAGCTTGCGGCAGGTCCGGAAAATCGTATCGCAGCCGGCGCTTGCAAAATACCAGCCCGAGGAATGGAAGCCCGGCTTGCAGTTTCAGAGCGACGAGGAACTGGCGCGGCTTGCGGGCGATATCGCCAACACCATCTTTCATCCGGTCGGGACGACGAAGATGGGACGTGACGACGACCCGATGGCGGTGGTGGACAGCCATCTCAAGGTGCGCGGCATCGAGGGCCTGCGCGTCGTCGATGCGGGCATCATGCCGAAGATCACCAGCGGCAACACCAACGCGCCGACGCTGATGATCGCCGAAAAGGCGGCCGGCTGGATCGTCGCCGATGCGCGGGCATAAAAAATACTTGGGGAGATGAGACAATGACATCGATCGCGCGTTCCGCGCTTCCGCTTTCCGGCGTTCGGGTGGTTGATTTCGGGCAATATATCGCCGGCCCGGCCGTGGCCATGATCCTTGGCGATCTCGGCGCGACCGTCGTGCATGTCGATCCGCCCGGCGGTCCGCTCTGGGACAATCCCGCCAATGCCATTCTCAACCGCAACAAGCTGATCGTCACCCTCGATCTCAAGACGGAACAGGGGCTGGATGAGGCGAAAGCGCTGGTGGCCGAGGCCGATATCGTCGTCGAGAATTTCCGTCCCGGCGTGCTTACCCGGCTCGGGATCGATTTTTCGGCCTTGCGTAAAGCGCGGCCGGACCTGATCACCCTGTCGATCCCCGGCTTCGCCTCCGACGATGAGCTTCGCCGGGATTGGCGGGCCTTCGAGACGGTGATCGCGGCCTCGTCCGGCGTCTTCACAGATATGGGCCTCAATCGCGTCCTGATGGGCATCAACCCGTCTTTCTCGCCGCTGCCGCTCTCTTCCGCCTACGGCACGATGCTTGCGGCGTCCGCGACGGTGCTGGCGCTTCAGGCGCGCGAGCGCACCGGGCGTGGCGATCACATCGAAGTGCCGCTGGCAAGCGCCGTCATGGAGGGCCTCTCCTACAATTCCATCCTGATCGACGACTATCCGCTGCGCTACCAGACCCAGCGCGAGCGGGAGATCGAGCGCCGGCGCGGCGAGGGCCTGCCGATGGACATGTCCTATGACGACCTTCAGGAGTTTCTCGATCCCTTCTATCGCAGCTATGTGTGCGCCGACGGGCGGATGTTCTACGTCGTCTGCCCCAGCCACAAGAACCACGCGAAGCGCTGCCTGCAAGCTCTGGGCATCTACGATGAGTTGGTCGCCGAGGGACTGCGCGAGGAAGAAGACACCTATCTGCCGGTCTCGCAATGGTCGTCGGACGTTTCGCTCGGCGTCTATCCGCTCCCGAAATTCTGGGCCGACAAGATCGCGGCCCGCATGAAGGAGGTTTTCCTGACCAGGACGGCGGCCGAATGGGAGCGCGTCTTCGGGGAAGGGCTGTTTCCCGGCGCGCCGCAGCGCTGGCTGAAGGAATGGATCGCCGACGATCACGCCAGGGCCGCCGGCCTGATGATCGAGGTGGACGATCCGATTCTCGGCTGCATGACCCAGCCGGGGCCGATGGCCTGGCTACAGGAGAGCGCCGAAGCCATGCTGACGCCGCACCCTCGGCGTTGGGGAACGGTCGGGGAAGCCTTGGCGATGCTTTCGGGTATAGAGCGCCCGTCCTTGCCAGCGCCGACGACCGACGCACCCGGAGGCTGGCTGGACGGCACCAAAGTTCTCGATCTGTGCAATGTGATCGCCGGGCCGCATTCGGTCGCCTATCTCGCCCGCTTCGGTGCGGAGGTCATCAAGATCGATCCCGCCAAGCCGCTTTACGATTGTTGGAATACCGTGATCTTCGGCATGTCGCATATGCGCGGAAAGCAGTCCGTGCTGCTGAACATCGGTTCGCCCGATGGCCGCGTCGTCTTCGAGGAACTGGTGCGCTCCGTCGATATCGTGGTCTGGAATGCCACCGACCGTCAGGTCAAGGCGATGGGGCTCGATGCCGAAAGCCTGAAGGCGCTCAACCCCCAGGCGATCTTCTGCCAGCTCGATTGCTTCGGCGGCGTGCGCACCGGCCCGCGCACCGACTATCTCGGCTATGACGATCTCGTACAGTCGGCGACCGGCATCATGCGGCGCTTCGGCGGCTCGATGGATACGCCGGAAGAACATGCCCATGTCGGCACCATCGACGTCATGTGCGGCTTCGGCGCGGCGCTGGGCATTGCCGCCGCCCTCTACCAGAAATCCAGAACCGGCATCGTCGGCCGCCCGCGCACGTCGCTGTCGGCACTGACCGGCCTCGCGCAGATATCGTTCTGCTACGACTACGCTGGGCGTGGCCCCTTCGATGAGCCGTCCGGCCGCGAAACCAAAGGGTATCATGCCCTGTCGCGGCTCTACGAAACGGCAGCCGGCGAGCACCTTCTTTTGTGCGCGTCGGAAGCCGATCTTCCGCGCTTCGGCAAGGTTGAGGGGCTCAGAGGTATTGTTGAGATGGCCGCGTCCGATCGCGAGGCCTATCTCGCAGGGGCTTTCCTGACCGCGCCGGCGGAAACCTGGCAGCAGCGCCTGCGGGAAGCCGATATCGGCGTATCGCTCTGCGAGAACATCGAAACGATCCGCAGCCGCAGTGCCCGCATTGCCGACGGCACGCCCGGGATCGACCGGGGCAGCTATTCCTTCTCCATCTTCCCGGATCATCCGAGCGGGCACCCCGTCACGCAGCTCGATCCCTTCGCCATCCGTCCGGCTGTCGGCAAGGTCACGGCTGTCGCGCCGGCGGAGAAGTACGGAGCTTCAACACGCGCCGTTCTCCGGTCCCTCAACTACACGGACGCCGAGATCAACCGGCTGATCGACTCCGGTACGATCAGCGAGACCTGGAGCGCAGAGTATCTGCCGAGCTAGCAGGAAACGGCGGCTTCGGGTTCTGAGGAGGATACCGAAGCCGCTCGCAGCCCGCCGAGACATGCGATGGCGTTGACGGGCCTGGAATTTTACCATCGCACATAGGGAGGAAGAGCCATGCGTCGGCGCTCCATGGTAGAGAGGTGAATCCATTTTCAGATCTGGCGTGCCGGCGGTTCAAGTCGGTACAGGAGCAAATCGGAACGGCAGATCGACCAAGCCTTATGAAGACCGTGATCCGCTAGAACTATCACTCTTTTGCATATTCGCGGGCAGCCTGGATGAATGCAGTGAAGGCAGCCGGAGGGTTCTTCCTTCCGGGATAGTACAGCGCCAGCGGCGCTAGCGATGGCGTCCAGTCCTCCAGGACGCGCACAAGCCGCCCGGCTGCGATGTCTTCGTGCACGTCCGCTTCCATGACGTATCCGAGGCCGACACCGTTCTGCGCGGCTATCCTGACCAGGCTGGGTTCGTCCAAAGTGATCGAACCCTGAACGTCGATCTGTACGGCGTTCCCGTCCTTCTCGAATTTCCAGCGGAATAGCGCGTTATTGGGAAGCCGCGCGCGGATGCATCGAAACCGGTAAAGGTCCGTCGGTACAGTCGGTCTTCCATGCGTTTGCAGAAATTGTGGCGACGCGACCACGGCATTGCTGCGCCTAAGGCCCAGAGGCACAGCGATCATATCGGCAGGGACGAGATCGGCCGGCCTGAGGCCGAGGTCGAAACCGGCTGCGACGATATCGATGATCCGTCCTTCGGTGACCAGATCGACATGCACCTGGGGATAGCGTTGCAGGAACGAAAGGATGAGCGGCTCCATCACCTCCCGAGCCGCTGTGGCGAACGCATTGATGCGCAATGTCCCCGTCGGAATCTTCTGAAGCGATTGCGCCGCCAGCATCGCATCGTGGATGTCGGTCACCGCGGGGCCTACCCGTTCGACGAAGGTTTTTCCCGCATCGGTCAGCGAGACGCTTCGCGTCGTCCTGTTGAACAGGCGGATGCCGAGGCGGTGTTCAAGCTTGGCGATGGCATTGCTCAAGGCCGTCGTAGATATGCCGAGATCAAGGGCGGAAGCCCTGAACGATCCAAGACGGGCGATGCTGAGAACGGCATCAAGGTCGGCAAGAACAGAGCGCGTCATTGTCCCTCTTTTCGCAATGTCTCATCCTCATTCATCCTGCTTATCCAGTCAATAGTGTTGCTCTACCTTCTCGTCAGTCGACCTCGAACGGAGGTTGAACGGCGGCCAATGAGGCCCACACAGGACTGGAGAAACTGAATGACAATCCAACTACCCAAGGCCATTCAAGCCTATTTTGAGGCAGACCGCACAGGCAGCCCGGATGCCGTCGCAGCCGCTTTTACCGAAAACGGCATCGTGAAGGACAAAGGCAAGACCTATCATGGGCGGGACGCTATCCGTGAGTGGATGGTGGAGGCCGGCCAGCTCTACACCTACACGGTCGACCCCTTCTTCATCGGCACTGAGAGCGGCAAGACCCAGGTGACCGCCCATGTCGCCGGCACCTTCCCCGGCAGCCCGATCGATCTGCGGTTCTTTTTCGTGCTTGCTGGCGACAAGGTCGCCGAACTGGAGGTCACCGTATGAGCGCGTTTCTGACCCTGGAGGGCCGTCGGGCTCTCATCACTGGCGGCACTTCGGGTGCGGGCGCTGCAACGGTCTCGCTGTTCAAGGAACTCGGTGCCCGTGTGCTCACCACCGCTCGTAAGAAGCCGGCGGACGTCTCCGGAGCGGCGTTCGTTGAAGCTGATCTCACGACTGTGGAGGGCGTCCAAACCGTCATCGCCGCCGTTCACCGGGAGTTGGGCGGGCTCGATATCCTCGTGAACGTTTTGGGCGGCTCCTCGGCGCCATCGGGCGGCTTAGCGGCATTGATCGAGGAGGAGTGGGAGAAAGAGCTCAATCTCAATTTCTTTCCGGCCGTCAGACTGGATCGCGCGCTCATTCCCGGCATGATTGCCCAGGGAAGCGGGGTCGTCATTCACGTGACATCAATCCAGCGGAGCCTTCCGCTGCACCAGGCGACGACAGGCTACGCGTCGGCGAAGGCAGCGCTCAACACCTACAGCAAGAGCATCTCCAAGGAGGTCTCCCCCAAGGGCGTGCGGGTGGTGCGGGTTTCTCCCGGTTGGATTGCCGATCCGGGCTCCAACGGTCTCGCCCTGCGTATCGCTGAGGAAGCCGGCATCAGCTACGACGAGGCTGTCCAGACGATCATGGACTCGCTTGGCGGCATACCGTTGGGGCGGCCGGCCAGGCCGGGAGAAGTCGCCGACCTGATTGCCTTTCTGGCCTCGGACCGGGCTTCGTCGATCACCGGCACCGAGCACGTGATCGATGGCGGGACCGTTCCGACCGCATGAAGGGATGACGGTGTTCCGGGATTGTGGTCTCCACATATAGCAGGCCATTGCAGGTCAGGCGGGTGCAAACCACCCGCCGATCTGTAAATAGATCGTGCCGCGACGATGACACACGTCCTGGTTCAAAGGCCTCCAACGAGCGAGGCCGTCAATCCCATCAAGAGCTTAAAACTGTTGATTGCCACTGAGAACTGACCCGGCGTTTCCACCGAGAATTGACCCGCCTATTAGGTATGTTTCGGGTCTGCGGTCGTGGTCAAGTTTCTCGTTTTCTCCTTTGTCGTTTTGGGCTCGTGCGCTGAGCTGTTCTTGAAGCG
>NZ_JBLZPH010000066.1:0-26150 GCF_049199205.1 Shinella sp. M31
GGGAGAGGGCGCATGAGCGCACAACTCGCCCGCTACCTGAAGGATTTTGGCGCACCGCCGCGCGCCAAGGCTCCGACCTTCCAGCCGCCGAGCTTCGGCACAGATGAAGACGGTGCTGCGTCTTCCGAATCCTTCGCGATGCCGCTTGCCTTGCCGCCGGTCGATATCGAAGCCGAACGGGCCACCGCCTTTGCCGAAGGGCGCTCGGAGGCCGAGGCCGAGCTTCATGCCAGGTTCGATGCCGAAATGGACGCCTTGAAAGAGGCGCACAAAGCCGAACTGGAAAACCTGCGCCTGCGCTACGAGCAGGACTATGCCAGGGCGCTTGCCGAACGCTTCTCAATGCTGACGGGCGAAGTGGCCGATGTCGTCGCCGCCCAGACCGCGCAGGTGCTGGCACCCGTCATGAATCAGATCCTGACCAAGGGTGCCGTCGGCGATCTTGCGCGCATGATCACTGAAGGGCTGCAGGATGGCGAGGGCGTGACGATTACGGTGAAGGGGCCGGCAAACCTCTTCGAGCAGTTGAAAGCGCGTTTCGACGACCCCGCGCCGGTCTTCCGGCATGTCGAGACGCAGGATGTCGATCTGACGGTGGAATATGGCGAAACCGTCCTGGTAACGCGGATGGCGGCCTGGGCTGACACCGTACGCAAGGTGCTTGCATGAGCGAAGGCGAAAATCACCACCACGGCAAGAACGAGATCATCATCGTCAAGCGCCATGGCGACCATGACGGCGACCACCATTCGGCCGCCTGGAAGATCGCCTATGCCGACTTCATGACGGCCATGATGGCGTTCTTCCTCGTGATGTGGCTCGTCAATGCCGCCAACGAGAAAACGCAGGCTTCCGTTGCCGCCTATTTCAACCCGATCAAGTTGACCGACGACAAACCGGCCGACAAATCGGTGAAGAAGCCGGCCAACAGTGCGGAAGGCGAGGCGACGCAGGACAAGTCCAAGGAAGCCGGCCAAAAGCAGGCCGCCGGAAATGGCGCCGAAAACGGCAAGGACGAAAGCACCTCCGCGGGCGAGGAGACGCAGTATTCAGAGGCGAACTATTTCGAGAACCCCTATTCGGTTCTCTCCGAGATCGCACAGGAAGTCGGCCAGCAGGCCAATGTAAGTGCCAAGGGCGAGGGCGGCGCCGCCAATTCCGGTCCCGCGACCGGCGCGGATGGCGGCGAAGCCTATCGCGACCCGTTCGATCCCGATTTCTGGACGCAGCAGGTGGATATTTCCCAGGCGACCAGCAACGGCAGCGAAGGCAAGGCGAACCAGCAGGTTGCCGTCGCCAGCGACAAGACCGTGCAGGAGGCGCTTGCCAAGGACGATGCGGAGAAGGCGGAGGCTGCCAAAGCCGAAACCGACAAGGCTGAAGCCGAAAAGGCCGCTGAGGAAAAGAAGTCCAAGGAAGATGACGACGCCGGCAAGCTGAAGGCCGAGATCACCCAGCAGATCGGCACGCTCGGCAAGCTGGCGGAAGGCCTGACCGTGACGCCGGCCGAGGGCGGCCTGCTCGTCAGCCTCACCGACCAGATGGACACGCCGATGTTCAACATCGGCTCGGCGCTGCCCAAGCGCGAGATGGTGCTGGCCATGGAGAAGATCGGCAAGATTCTCGAAAGCCGCCCCGGCGCCATCGCCATCCGCGGTCATACCGACGCCCGGCCCTTCGCCGGCGGCAAAAATGACAACTGGCGCCTGTCCATGGATCGCGCGCAGAGTGCCTATTACATGCTGGTGCGCGGCGGGCTTGCGGAAAAGCGCGTGAGCCAGGTCACGGGCTTCGCCGACCGGCGCCTTAAGGTGCCGGCCGATCCCATGGCCGATGCGAACCGCCGGATCGAAATCCTCATCCAGGCCGAGGGCGGCTGATCGATGAGTCTGTTTTGCCGCCTTCTTCTGACGGGTACGGTTTTCTGCGCAGCGCTCGGTGCCGGTGCATCCGCGCGCGCGGAAAGCCCCGAGGATATCGAGCCCTACAAGATGATCCGGTCGCTGCAATATGTGCAGGACACGGTGGTGCTCGGCGATCACTCGGCCATGGAGATGCAGCGTTTCCTGCTGACCACCATCGACGACCGGCTGCGCACGGCCGAGCCCTCCGTCTTCGACGATCCGCGCAATGTCGATGCGGCCCTCGTCTATGCGATGAGCGGCGGCAATCCGGAAACGCTGGAACTGCTGATCAAGAAGGACGTCGACGGCCATTTCGATTCCCGCCTGACGGATGCGCTCCGCGCCTACCTCTCCGGCCGCGGCACGCAGAGCGTCAAGTCGCTCGCGGAGATCTTTCCGGAATACAAGCGGTCGCGCGTCGGCCCCTATCTCGCGCTCGTCTCGGCCAATTCGGTCATCCGTAAGGACCCGGCGCTGGCGCTGACCTATTTCGACTGGGCGCGGCTCGTTGCGCCCGGTACGATCGTCGAGGAGGCGGCGCTGCGCCGCTCCATCTTCATCACCAGTGAGGCCGGCTGGACCGACAAGAGCATGGTCTATGCAAACCGCTATGCGCGCCGCTATCTGCGCTCCCCCTATGCCAGCCAGTTTGCCGATCTCTTCGTGAAACTGGCCGTCGATCATTTCGACGAACTCAAGGAAGAGGACATCTTGGAGGTTCTCTCCTTCATGGATGTGCCGCGCCAGCGCGAGGTCTATCTGCGCATGGCGCGCCTTGCGGCCATCACCGGCAAGAACAAGCTCGCGACGCTTGCCGCAACGCGCGCCCAGATGCTGTCCGACGACGGCGAAAGCGTGCCCAAGGTTCTGGCGGATCTCTATTCGGGGCTCGCCTCCGTGCCGTCGGGTGACGTCGCGACGGCCATGGAAGCCATCGCCGCCATTCCCGACGACAAGCTTTCGCCGAAGGACCGGGCGCTGAAGGCGGCGGCAAAGGCTGTGGCCGAGGAAGTGCTGCGCGCGCCCGAGACGGCCGCGGTAGAAGAGAGCGTGCCACAAAAGCAGGCCGCTCTCCCGGTGGAGGGGGAAGACCCCTCCTATGACGGATTGAGTGAGGCCGAAACGGCCGACCGGACGATGGACCCGCGCGCAGGCGCGGGGGAGATTCCGGTCGCAGCCGCCGGGTCTGGGACTGAAAAGAAAGAGCAGCAGGGGAAGGCGGGCGTGGATCCGGCTTTCGACACTTTCGTGTCGGGCGGCCGCTCCAAGCTCGACGCGATCGACGCGCTCTTGAAAGGAGAAGGCAGTTGAGCACCATCGGCAACGGTATTAACGGCATCGTGCCGGGACAGACGTCCTCCAAGAGCAAGGCAGCCCACGGCAAGACGGCGGACACCTCGCAGAAGAATGCCTTCGCGAGCGCAGTCGCCAGCCTGCAAGGCAAGGCCGGCGATGGCGAGAGCGGCCGCAAGGGCGGGCGCATCTCGATTGCCGAGACCAGCCGCAGCCAGATCCAGATCGAGCAGACTGCCACCACCACGCGCAAAGCCGGTGAGCGAGACCTTGCCGTACTCGCAGAGGCACTCAAGGAAACCAGCGTCTCATCCTCCGCGCAGGCAGAAACGCTCCTTGACGGGAAGGCCGTCTCCCACCCGGCGGGAAACGGTCCGACTCTTCCCAGGGCGCATGTTGATGACCGGACTGCCAACACATCGGTCTCGCAGAAGAATGACCATCTGAAAACAAAGCAGGATACGGGCGCAACGCAGGCCTCGCCGATTGCCGACACGCGCGACGCTGCGGACGAACTCCTCATTGCGCTCGGTAATGTCAAGGATGGAAAAAACACCGGCCTGCCTGAGGGCGCCAAACACATCAAGGACGCCGCAGACATTAAAGATCGGAAGGATGCCAAGCAGGATGGGGAGGCCGCTTCAGCCAAGAGCGATGTCGGCAATCTCCTCGAAATGCTGGCCGCTCCCGCCGCCATTCCGCAAGCCATCGTCAATGGTGCTGCGGTCCAGATGGTGGCTTCCGGCGTCATGCAGGACGTGAAGGGGCAGCCGGGCGAGAAGGGTTCGGCGAAGGCCGAGATCGCGCTCGCCGCGAAGGTTGACGGTAAGGCGACGGCCAATGCGGACGCAGCATTGCTCGCCGACATGCCGGATGCCGGCGAGGTCCCCCAATCGGATACGGACCAGCTGTTCCGGCTGATCCGCGCCGATGGCAAGGGCCGGGATCTCGATATGAGCATTTCGGGCACGGGCGAGCGCACGAGCGTGCGTGATGCCAGCCAGACGGCTGCCGGAAAGGCGGAGACGGTGACGGTCCTCGATTCCCGCCGCTATATTGGCCTGGCACCGACCAGCAATGCCAGCGCGGTGACCACTGCCATCGCACAGGATCCGAACTGGGCGGCATCGCTCAGCTCCACCGGCGGCCTCAGCCATTCGGAAGCGGCAGCGACCGGCAAGGTCGTCAATACGCTGAAGATCCAGATGAAGCCGATCGATCTCGGCACGGTGACGGCGACGCTGCGCCTACATGGTGATGCACTGGTTGTTTCGCTGCAGGTGGAGACGGGCGAAGCCTATCGCCAGCTCAGCGACGATCAGGATGCCATCGTCAAGGCGCTGCGTGGCCAGGGCTTCGCCGTCGACCAGGTCAGCGTCCAGCTGTCGTCGATCGACCGCAGCAGCGGCACCCCGCAGCAGGGCGACGGACAGGCCTCACAGCAACAGCAGCAGTCCTCCAGTCAGCCCCAGGCCCGTGAGGGCGGCAACGGCCGCCAGAGCGGTAATGGCGACGGCACACGCACTTTCGCAGGCGAAGGAACCTCCCATGACGGCAACACGTCGGAAAACGCTTCTGGGCTTGCTGGCGGCCAGTCTGTGCGCTCTGGCGGCGTCTACCTCTGAAGCGGCGACGTCGGGCAGCTGCGAGCGTGAAATCCTCGCGGCGGCGGCGAAATACGATATCCCGGCCGGCATCCTCTATTCCGTCGGTCTCACCGAGACCGGCCGGAAGGGATCGTTGCAGCCCTATGCCATGAATATCGAGGGCAAGGCCTATTTCGGCCGGAACCAGGAAGAGGCGCTGCAGGCCTTCCAGGTGGCGCGGGCCCGCGGCGCCAAGCTGATCGACCTCGGCTGCATGCAGATCAACCACCATTTCCACGGCGACCAGTTCGCGTCGCCGGCGGAAATGTTCGACCCGCGCAAGAATGTCGAATATGCGGCATCCTTCCTTGCGCGTCTCCACGCCAGGCATGAAACCTGGACCATGGCCGTCGCCCGCTACCATGCGGGCCCGAACAACGACCCCGCGCAGAAGCGTTACGTCTGCCGGGTGATCGCCAATCTGGTTGCGACGGGCTATGGAAGCTGGACGACAAACGCGAAAACGTTCTGCCAGTAATTCTATTAAAAGTTGAACATTCATGCCCGTTCGGCTTGTGCCGCAATGTGGCAGCAATGCGCCCAGTTTTGGCATGGCAAGGCGCAGCGTTAACCTTTGTTAACTTTTCCACCATAAAATTGTGGCGGAAAACGCCAAGGCCTACTATATGTAGACCAAATCGGCACGCAATTCTTAATCAACTGTTAAAACCACCCAGTCACTTTCTCTAGTTGCCGGTGATTCGCCCGATTCGTACCACTGCCTGAACGAGGCACCACACTGATTCGGAGGCGGACGAATGATCGTAGTGGTTGATGAGCGCGAGCTCGTGAAAGACGGCTATACTTCTCTTTTTGGTCGCGAGGGCGTGCCCTCGACGGGGTTCGATCCCCGTGAATTCGGCGAGTGGGTCAATACCGCCGCCGATTCCGACATCGATGCGGTCGAGGCATTCCTGATCGGTCAGGGCCAGCACGGCATGGAACTGCCGCGGGCGATCCGTGATCGTTCGCAGGCTCCGGTCATCGCGGTCAGCGATACACCCTCGCTGGAAAACACCCTTGCGCTGTTCGACAGCGGCGTCGACGACGTCGTGCGCAAGCCGGTTCATCCGCGGGAAATCCTGGCCCGGGCGGCGGCCATCCGGCGACGCCTGAAGGCGCTGACCAACTTCACCGAGATCGGCCCGATCCGGGTGTTCTCAGACGGTCGTGATCCCGAGATCAGCGACGAGGTCTTTCCGTTGCCGCGCCGCGAGCGCCGCATCCTGGAATATTTGGTCGCCAACCGCGGCCGCCGGCTTTCCAAGACCCAGATCTTCAACGCGATCTACGGCATTTTCGACGAGGACGTCGAAGAGAACGTAGTTGAAAGCCACATCAGCAAGTTGCGCAAGAAGCTGCGCAAGAAGCTCGGTTTCGATCCGATCGATTCCAAGCGCTTCCTTGGCTACTGCATCGATTGGCAGGGCTGAAAAATTTGCGATCCGGCGGGGAATGCGGACCCCGCCGGATCGCGTTGCAGCCAGCTTCACGCAAGGCCCGTCCCATAGGGTCCTGGTGACGAGATGAACGGGGATTTGACATGAGCCTTTACGGTACGATGAGAACGGGTGTTTCCGGCATGAACGCCCAGGCAAACCGTCTGAGCACGGTTGCCGACAACATCGCGAATGCGAACACGACGGGCTACAAGAAAGCCTCCACCCAGTTCTCCTCGCTGATTCTGCCTTCGACGGGCGGTGCTTACAATTCCGGTGGCGTGACCACCGACGTGCGCTACTCCATCGGCTCGCAAGGCACTTTCACATATACGACGTCGTCGACGGACCTCGCCATCAACGGCAAGGGCTTCTTCATCGTCAAGGGCAGCGACGGCCAGGAATATATGACCCGCGCCGGCGCTTTCACCCCGATGGATGACGGTTCGCTGCAGAATTCCGCCGGCTTCACGCTGATGGGCTATGAATACTCCTCGACAGAAGATCCGACCATCGTCGTCAACGGCTTCGACGGCCTCGAAGAGATCAACCTGTCCTCCGGCGAGCTTAGTGCCACGGGGTCGACGGAGGGTGCGCTCGACGTCAACCTGCCGTCGAATGCCGCCGATGGTTTCGAGAAGAAGACGTCGCTCAAGGCCTATGACAGCCAGGGCAATTCGCGTCTCATCGAATTCACTTACACCAAGGTGTCGGACAACAACTGGACGGTTGAAGCGGTCTATGACGGCACATCGATCGCCGGTCCGATCGCCATGACCTTTGGCACCGACGGCAAGCTGCTGACCCCGTCGCCGGCGACGATCACGACGAGCGCGCTGGCCACAGGTGGGGCAAACCTGGCTTCGCTCGAAATCAGCATCGGCGGCTCCACCCAGCTCGCTTCCGATTTCGGCGTCTCCAACGGCAAGATCGACGGCAATGCGGCCGCCAAGGTCACCGGCTACGAGATCAGCGACGACGGCGTTCTCTCGCTGAAATATTCGAACGGTGAACTGACCCCGAAGTACCGCATCGCGATGGCCTCGGTGCAGAGCCCCGACAACCTCAAGCCGCTGCCGGGCAACGTCTACTCGCAGAGCAACGAATCGGGCGTCGTCGTTATGGGTTATGCCGGCAGCAACGGTTACGGCAGCATCATTTCCGGCGCGCTCGAAGATTCCAACGTCGATATCGCCGAGGAACTTACGAGCATGATTGAATCGCAGCGTAACTACACGGCGAATTCCAAGGTCTTCCAGACCGGTTCGGAACTCATGGAAACGCTCGTCAACCTGAAGAGATAATGCGGCCTGAACCCCGCGCGCAGTCGAGAGTTAGGTAAATCCGATGTCGCTTTCAACAGCAATGAAGACTGCTCAGTCGAGCTTTTCGAACGTAGGCCTGCAATCGGCCGTCGCGTCGAAGAACATTGCCAATGCAAGCGATGCGTCCTATGCGCGCCGGTCGGCGGTTCTCGCCACGGCCGCAACAGGGGCCTCTGTCGTCGAAACGCAACGGGCCCAGAACGAGGCGCTGCTGAAGCAGAATCTCGTCAGCATTTCCAAGTCGTCCGCGCAGAATACGCTTCTGACCGGGCTGACCAACATGAAGATGATGCTCGGCGGCGAGGATTACGAACTCGCCCCGTCCACCTATCTTTCCAAGCTGCGCGACAATCTCCAGGCGTTTGCCGACAAGCCGAACGAAGTTTCGCTTGCCGAGACGGTCGTTGCCGACGCCACCGATGTCGCCAACTCGCTGAACAGCACGTCGCTTGCCGTGCAGAAGATGCGTGCCGAGGCGGATGCCGATATCGGCACCGCGGTGACGGAACTCAACCGCCTGCTTGCCGAGTTCAAGACCTATAACGACCAGGTCAAGCAGGGCACGGCCGCCGGCACTGACGTCAACGACGCGCTCGATCAGCGCGATAAACTCCTGACCCAGATCTCGCAGATCGTCGGCGTCAGCACGCTGAAGCGGACCAACAACGATCTGGCGCTCTATACGAGCGACGGCACCGTGCTGTTCGAAACGGAGCCACGTGCCGTGACCTTCACGGCGACCCCGACCTATACGGCGACCGTCACCGGCAACCAGGTTTACATCGATGGTGTCGCCGTCCAGATGGGCACCGGCGGCAACACGAGCGCGCAGGGCTCCATCGGGGCACTCCTGCAGCTTCGCGACTATACGGCCCCGACCTTTCAGACGCAGCTTGACGAGACGGCGCGCAGCCTGATCAACATGTTCTCCGAAAACGTCTCGGGAACCCAGGTGGACGGACTTTTCGTCCGCAACGGCGTCGGCGTCGGCGATGACTTCAGTGTCGATACGGCCGTGTCGGGACTGGCCACGGTGATCGGGGTCAACCCCGCCGTCATCACGAGCCAGGGCGGCAACGCCATGCTGCTGCGCGATGGCATTAACGATACCTTCAACACCGGCAACAATGCCAGCTTCTCCGAACTCCTGAAAAGCTATGCCGCGGCGTTCGAAACGCCGACGATCTTCGACACGGATGCGGCGATCGACACGACGGCGACGATCCTGGCTTTTTCGACCGGCTCGGTCGGTTGGCTGGAACAGCTGCGCAGCGCGGCAACGACCGCAAGCGACGACAAGACGGCGCTGCTCGGCCGCACGCAGGAAGCGCTGCAGAACGTGACGTCCGTCAGCCTCGACGAGGAGCTCGCGCTGCTGCTCGATCTTGAACAGTCCTACAAGGCATCGGCAAAACTCGTGTCGGCGGTCGATGAGATGATCACCGCGCTTCTCCAGGCGGCAGGCTAAGCTATGAAGGCTTCTTTCGTTTCCAACATGTCCCTCCAGAACGCGATGCGCATCACGGTTGCGAGCGCGCAGAAGGAGATGCTGAAGGTTCAGGAAGAGTCCGTGACGGGCCGCCATGCGGATGTCGGCGCGGAGCTTGGTGCCAAGACTGCCCGCACGCTGAACCTGCACCGCGACCTGCAGCGTATGGAATCGCTGAAGAGCACCAATGCCCTGACGACGCAGCGCCTCGCCGCATCCCAGGCCGCGCTCGGCCAGATGTCGACGGCGGCAAACGACGCCATGGGCGTGCTGATCGCGCTGTCGGGCATCACCTCCGCCGACCAGCTCCAGCTTGCCAAGAAGAATATCGGCGATGCGCTGTCGACCTTCACGGCGGCGGCCAACACGTCCTTCAGCGGCGAATATCTGTTCGCCGGCATCAATTCCGACGTGATGCCGTTCAACGACTATGATCAGACCTCGCCCGTGTCGGATGCCAAGGCCGCTTTCGACACGGCCTTCCTGACGCACTTTGGTTTCGATCAGACAGACGCCGCCGTTTCGACCATCGACCCCGCCGACATGCAGTCCTTCATCGACGCGCTCGACACGGACTTCATGGGCTTGAACTGGGAAAACAACTGGTCGAATGCGTCCAGCGAAAACATGAACAGCCGCATCAGCGCCTCCGAAACGGTGCAGAGCTCGACCAACACCAATGTGGACGGCATGCGTCACATGGCGCTCGGCTTGGTGATCGGCAAGGAACTGCTGGCGCTCAACATTTCCGAAGCGTCCCGCAAGGTCGTGAGCGATGCGGCGATCGACTATATGGGCCGCGCCGTCTCCGGCATCGACGGGGAACGTTCGAAGCTCGGCATTTCCGAATCCCGCGTGACCCAGGCCAACACCTCGCTCGACGCCCAGATCACCATCTTGAGCACCAGCATCAAGGATATGGAAGGCATCGATACCTACGAGGCAGCGACGCGTGTGACCACGCTCGAATCGCAGCTTTCGCTCGCCTACACGCTCACCTCGCGGATCCAGAACCTGAGCCTGCTGAACTACCTCTGATGAAGCAGAGGATACGGACACACATGAAGGATGTCTGAATGTACCAGTTTTCATATGCCGAGATCATGGAGGAGGGCGTCGCCGTCTCGAAAGATCGGGAGCGGCAGGTCCTCGAGCGGTCTGTTGCGCTTCTGGAAGCGGCAATTGCGGCCGGCGGAACCTACGGCAAGGAAGCGGTGGAAGCCGTCTACTACACGCGTCGCGTCTGGATCCGGTTCATCGAGGATCTCGGAAATCCGGAAAATCAACTCGCTGACGAACTGCGGGCCAATCTGATCTCGATCGCGATCTGGATTCTCAAGGAAATCGAAAAGATCCGCAAACGCGAATCTAAGAATTTCCAAGGCATTATCGACATTACAACCATCATCAAGGATGGAATCAAATGAAAAGTACGCTGCGTATATCGCTGAAGTCTGGGGAACGTATTTTCGTCAACGGCGCCGTTCTGAGGGTCGATCGCAAGGTGGCGATCGAATTCCTGAACGACGTGACCTTCCTTTTGGAAAACCACGTCCTGCAGCCGGAACAGGCGACGACCCCGCTTCGCCAGCTCTATTTCATCGCGCAGATGGCGCTGATCAATCCGGAAGGCGCCGAGCAGTCGATCGCCATGTTCCGCAAGTCGGTCATCATGCTGCTCTCCTGCTTCAAGAACGAGGAAGTGCTGGCCGAACTGAAGCGCGTCGACGCGCTCGTCACGCAGGGCCGCGCCTTCGAAGCGCTGAAGGCGATCCGCGGGCTCTACCCGATCGAGGACCGCATTCTCAACAATCAGGAAATGGCGCCCGCCACGATCGAGCAGATCCGCAGGGAGATCGCACCATGGTAACGCCGGTCGGCGCCGCAAGCAGCGCCAAGTCCACCCCGGTTGCAACGGGCAGCGAAGCGTCAACCGCCGAAAAGTCGGCGACGCTGAACTACGAAAGCTTCCTGAAGCTGCTCGTGGCGCAGATGAAGAACCAGGACCCGACCGAGCCGATGGATTCGGCCCAGCAGATGGCGCAGCTCGCGACCTTCTCGCAGGTCGAGCAGACCATCAAGACGAACAAGAATTTCGAGAGCCTGCTCCAGCGCACGTCGCTGCAGGAAGCCAATTCCGTCATCGGCCGCACCGTCACCAGCGAGGACGGCAAGGTTACTGGTGTCGTCAAGGAAGTGACGCTATACAACGACGGTATCGTGGCCAAGCTTGATTCGGGCGAAAAACTCGTCATCGGACCCGGCGTGAAGATAAGCGAAACCAAGACTTGAATGAGGCAGACGCCCTCGACATAGCGCAGGCAGCCATCTGGACGGTCGTCGTGGCCTCCGGACCGGCCGTGCTTGCCGCCATGGTCGTCGGCGTCACCATCGCCTTCGTGCAGGCGCTGACGCAGGTGCAGGAAATGACCCTCACTTTCGTGCCGAAAATCCTGGCGATCTTCGTTGCGATCGCCATCTCGGCGCCCTTCATCGGCGCCCAGATCTCCATCTTCACCGATCTCGTCTTCTCCCGCATCCAGAGCGGATTCTAGCGCGCCTCCGGACGCGCTTTGCGCCTCGCCGGCGTGGCTTTCCCCCATCCTCGCACAAGCTTCGCCCTGTAGGTCATCGGGTGAAATGGGCGACGCATGTTCCGCGCCGCCGCCTCTCATGATGAGACGGGAAGCATAAAGATGGCGCAAGTTCCGGCAATCAACCTTCCGAAGGTCAGTCCCAGCGGTCGCGACGTCGCGTTCGCCGTGGGTATCCTGACGATCCTGTCGATCCTCTTCCTGCCGATCCCGGCCTTCATGATCGACATAGGCCTGGCCTTCTCGATCGCCTTCTCGGTGTTGATCCTGATGGTCTCGCTGTGGATCCAGCGGCCGCTCGATTTCTCGGCCTTCCCGACCGTCCTCCTCATCGCCACCATGGTGCGCCTGTCGCTCAACATCGCGACGACCCGCGTCATTCTCTCCCATGGCAATGAGGGTCATGACGCGGCGGGCGGCGTGATCGCCGGTTTCGCCAGCCTCGTCATGTCCGGCGACTTCGTCATCGGTCTAATCGTCTTCATGATCCTGATCGTGGTGAATTTCATCGTCATCACCAAGGGTGCGACGCGTATCGCGGAAGTCGGCGCGCGCTTCACCCTCGATGCGATCCCCGGCAAGCAGATGTCGATCGACGCCGACCTTTCGGCCGGCCTCATCGACGAGAAGCAGGCGCAGCTGCGCCGCCGCGAGCTGGAAGAGGAAAGCTCCTTCTTCGGTTCGATGGACGGTGCCTCGAAATTCGTGCGCGGCGACGCCATTGCCGGCCTGCTCATCACCGCCATCAACGTGTTCGGCGGCATCATCATCGGCTATTTCCGCCATGGCATGGAGCTCGGCGAAGCCGCCGACGTCTTCGTCAAGCTCTCGGTCGGCGACGGTCTCGTCTCGCAGATTCCCGCCCTGATCGTTTCGCTCGCTGCAGGCCTTATCGTCTCGCGCGGCGGCACGTCGGGTTCCACCGACCAGGCGGTCATCAACCAGCTCTCCGGCTATCCGCGCGCACTGCTCGTCGCCGCAGGACTGATGATCATGCTTGCCCTCATGCCGGGCCTGCCCTTCCTGCCCTTCATGGTGCTCGGCGGCCTGATGGCTTTCGGCGGCTGGATCATTCCGCGCCGCATCGAGGCCGAGAACCAGGTCAAGCGTGCCGCCGAGGCCCAGCAGGTGCAGGCGACACGCGACCAGGAGAAGGATTCGGTCAAATCGGTGCTGAAGACCGCCGAGATCGAACTGCTGCTCGGCAAGCAGGTCTCCACCCGCCTGCTCGGCGCGCATCAGGAACTGGCCTTCCGCGTCGGCAAGATGCGCAAGAAATTCGCCGGGCAGTACGGCTTCGTCGTGCCGGAAATCAAGGTCTCCGACGACATCGCCATTCCCGACAAGTCCTACCAGATCCGCATCCACGGCACGACGATCGCCTCCAACATCGTGCGCGTCGGCGAAGTGCTCGTCGTCACCGGCGGAGGGCGCAAGCCGAGCGTGCCGGGCGATGAGATCCGCGAGCCCGCCTTCGGCATGCCGGCCGTCTCGATCCTCGAAACCTTTGCCGAGGACCTGCGCCGCGAGGGCTTCCACCCGATCGACAACGTTTCGGTTGTTCTCACGCATCTCTCGGAAGTTATTCGCAACAACCTGCCGCAGCTCCTGTCCTACAAGGACGTCAAGGTGCTGATCGAACGCCTCGATCCGGAATACCGCAAGCTGGCCGACGAGATCTGCTCGTCACACATGTCCTATTCCGGCCTGCAGGCGGTGTTGAAGCTGCTGCTCGCCGAGCGCGTCTCCATCCGCAACCTGCACCTCATTCTCGAAGCCGTCGCGGAACTGGCGCCGCATGTGCGCAAGACCGAGCAGATCGTCGAGCATGTCCGCATCCGCATGGCCCAGCAGATTTGCGGCGATCTGACCGATAACGGCGTTCTGCCGGTGCTGCGTCTCGGCAACAAGTGGGACATGGTGTTCCACCAGGCGCTGAAGCGCGACTCGAAGGGCGAAATCGTCGAGTTCGATATTGATCCGCGCCAGCTCGAAGAGTTTTCCGAACAAGCGACCCGCGTTATCCGCGAGTTTCTCGACCGCGGCACGCCCTTTGTACTGGTCACGTCGCCCGAATCCCGCTCTTATGTGCGCATGATCATCGAACGCCTGTTTGCAACATTGCCGGTTCTCTCGCATGTCGAGCTCGCCAAGGGCATCGAGATCAAGATTCTCGGCTCGATTTCATGATAACCGACCCGCAGGGCACGGTGCTGGCGCTGTTCGCCGCCTTCTGCCGTGTCGGCGGGTGTTTCATGCTGCTGCCGGGCTTCTCCTCGGCCCGCATCTCGATCCAGATCCGCCTGTTCCTGGCGATCGCCATCTCGATGGGCGTGCTGCCGATTATGTGGGACGTCATCTATCCGCGCTCCACCGGCGATCTCGACGGTTATCTCAAGATGATTGTGTTCGAGACGCTGACGGGGGCCGTTATCGGCCTGATTGCCCGCTACTACGTGCTCGGCCTGCAATTCGCCGGCACGGTTCTGACCATGATGATGGGCTTCAATGCGCCGCCGACACCGGATGTGCTGGAAGATACCCAGGAAAACCAGCTGACGAACCTCCTGTCCTTTGCCGGTCTGCTCGTGCTGTTCATGCTGGATTTTCACCATGTCGTCCTGCGGGCGCTGATCGAATCCTACAATGTCATGCCGATCGGCGCGGGCTTCAATCCGCAGAGCGCGCTGATCACGCTCACGGACACCTTGAGCCAGACCTTCATGATCATGCTTAGGCTGGCGAGCCCCTTCATTCTCTACGGCCTGGTGTTCAACGTCTCCGTCGGCCTGATCAACAAGCTCGCGCCGCAGATCCCGATCTACTTCGTCTCGCTGCCCTTCATCATCACCGGTGGCCTGCTCCTTCTCTATTTCGGCATCTCGTCGCTGCTCGAGATTTTTGCGAGCGGCTTCATTCCGGTCTTCAGGGGGGAATAGCGATGGCGCAGAGCCGTTCGGAAAAGCTCAAACGTCTCGTGACGGTGCAGCGCCATCTCGAAAAGATGGCCGAGATTGATCTCGCCAACACGACGCGCCAGCGCCAAGAGGCGGCCGAGACCATGGATGCGGTGGCCGACGCGATCAATTCGCTGAACCCGGTGCATCGCAGCTTCTCGCGCCACTATTCCGGCCAGTACAGCCGCTTGCAGCAGCAGGACCAGATGCTGGCCAACGTCCAGCAGATGCATGAGATGCGCGTGGTGCGCGAGCGCACCAAGGGCGACCGCATGGAAGATCATATGAAAGAAGCCCGCAGCGCAGAAGAGCGCGAGGCGGCCGACGACGCCATCTACGATCTGATCGACCAGCACATCGCCTACAAGGGCGGCAACGACTAAGATTGTCCTCAAGCCTTTGGAACGACACGGCGTTTTTGCGCACACGCGCTCAAGCTTGCCTCAAATTGGATTCCGGATGCGCTGCCGTCACGGCATCGTCATCCGCCACCAGCCTCCCGTAAGGTTGAGCAGCGATAGTCTCCCCACGGACGATGAAGAGGTTTACCGAAGCAGCTGCCATGTGCAGCGCGGGTGAGCCGATGTCCTGATGGTCATGAGGCCGGCGGACCGCCATGAGGACGGGTCCGGCTCGCAGGATTTACCTGAAAGGCTTTGAGACGTGGCAATTACTCCCCCCAGCGATCTGGTGCTCGATGTCGTGCGCGCTGCCGATCCTACCCAGGTTCAGGAAGCGCAAGCCAAGCTGAAATCGAACCGCGCTTCTTTCGAAGCGACCAGTCTTGCCGAAGCAGGCGCCGGATTCCAGGCCGCCGTCGGCACCATTCTCAATCGTGATTCCGCCGGCGCGGCGTCGTCGTCGAACGGCGTTTCCGCGGTCGGCGGCAAGGCGGCCGTGCCGGAGCACCTGCGCAAGTTCGAGACGATGGTTCTGCAGAACTTCGTGAAATCGATGATGCCGAGCGAGAGCGAGCAGATCTACGGCGAAGGAACGGCCGGCGAGATGTGGCGCGGCATGATGGCCGACCAACTGGGCGAGGCGCTCGGCAAGGGCGGCGGCATCGGCATTGCCGAGGCGCTCGCCAAGAAGAGCGGCATCTCGGGCGGCGCCAAGGACAACGATCCCGACCGTGTCGCCTCCGGCATGGTCCAGGCCCTGCAGCGGGAGGCCTTTGCCGACCTGACGCCCGGCATCAAAGACCACAAGAAAACGGCATAAGCGGAGAACAACAAAATGGAACAGGCAAGCAACGAAATCCGAATCCGCTCTGTGCTCGGTCGGCTTGAAACCATCATCGACAACGAGAACGACAATATCGGTCACGATCCCGATTTCGATCTGCCGACGTCGAATGCCCACAAGAGCCGCTGCCTCTATGAGCTGGCCATGCTGACACGCGACGTGCGCCCCGAAGAGGTTCCCCAGAGCTTCTCGCCGCAGCTTGGCCGCGTGCGCGAAAAGCTCGCCACAAACGCCCAGCGCGTCTCGGCCCATCTCGATGCGGTGCGCGAGGTCGTCACCATTCTGAAGAATGCCGTGCAGGACCTCGAGGCTGACGGCACCTATTCGCAGGAACAGTTCCGCCTGGGTTACGGGACATGATCAAGCTCATCGGCACCGGCGTCTGGGTCCTCGCGGTCACGCTCGCTGCGGTGTATTTTTCGCTGAAGATGGCCTCGGCCCCCAAGGTCGACGCGGAAGCCGCCGCGCGCGAAGCCGCGATGGAATTCGTCACTGGCTATACGACGACCGTGCCCGTCCTCGGCGAGGACGGCGTCAACGGCTACCTGCTCACCAAGCTCGCCTACAAGGCGAACAAGGAACTGGCAGCCAAGCAGGTCGTGCCGCTGCCGCAGATGATCACGGACGAGCTTTACACGCTGCTCGTCGGCAAGAAGATGATCGACGTGAAGTCGGCGGGTGATTTCGACCTCGACGCCTTCCGCGGCGTCATCAAGGAAGGCCTCAATCGTCGTTTCGGTGCAGACGTGATCGCTGAGGTCTATGTCGAGCAGATCGATTACATCACCACCGCTTCCGTCGAGGATCCGGCGCCCAAGAAGGGCGTCACGCTTCTGAAGGGCGACGTGCCCGAAGTGAAGCCGGCAGAAAAAAGCGGCGGACACTAGGTCCGCCGCTGAGTTGAGGCAGTTTTTGAAGAAGCCGGCCGTCTAGCGCGTGCCGGCTTTTGCCGTTTCATCCTCCGGGCG
Source organism: Shinella sp. M31 (assembly GCF_049199205.1). Taxonomy (NCBI): domain Bacteria; kingdom Pseudomonadati; phylum Pseudomonadota; class Alphaproteobacteria; order Hyphomicrobiales; family Rhizobiaceae; genus Shinella; species Shinella sp. M31. The sequence goes on from NZ_JBLZPH010000066.1 coordinate 16,861, forward strand.
CTTCACCACGAGGCCCGACAACTTGTAGCGCATGACATGATAGAGGAAGAGCGGGTTGCCGATGACATAGCGCCGCCACAGGCGCGAGGGTTCCTGAAGCAACCGGTAGAGCCATTCGAGGCGCAGTTTGCGGACGCCAAGCGGCGCGCGGCGAACGTCGCCGGCGACGAAATCGAACAGCGCGCCGACGCTCAGCACCAGCCTTGCATGGCCGGGACCGACATGGCGGTCGATCCATTTCTCCTGCGCGGGGCTGCCCATGGCGACCAAAAGGATATCGACATTGGCCGCGCGCACCTGCTCCATGATCTCGTCGGATTTCGCCCGGTCGAAGAAACCGTCGGAAATCGGGATGAACTCATGCCAGGGCGCATGGCGGCGGAAGTTTTCCGTCGCGCGCTGCAGGGTCTTGGCGCGCGTGCCGATCAGGGCGACGCGCATCGGCTTGGTGATATAGGTCAGGAGCGCCGGCACGAAATCCGTGCCGTTGAGGTTCGCCGGGAACTTGCGCCCGTGGAATACCATGGAAGCGATGTCGACGCCGTGGCCATCGGGAAAGACGACCTGACGCTCGAGCACGGCGCGGTATTCCGGATCGCTCATCATCAGGTTCGCATTGTTCGCGTTGATGAAGGCGATGACGGTCTGGCCGAAGGGCATGGTCGCCACCTCTTCGGCAAAGGTGAAGGCATCGGCCCAGCTGAGCTCGCAGACGGGGAGGCCGAGAATGTCGCGTTGCGCGGTGACGATGTTGCCCGACATGAGGTTCATGGCCGGGCTCCACATGTCTGGCGACCGGACCGGCCAGCCGTCATGGCCCGCCGGATGGCGCTGTCGTTTGGGAATGTGGGAAAGGGCTTCATGCTGCTCCCGCAATACTTGTGCTGCTCGAAGCCGGTTTAGCAAGCCTGCCTGAAAGGGCTTTTAAGGAATTCCCTAGAAGGCCGTGGGATGTTTTCATGTTTTGCTAACCATGTGCCTGTCGGCGAACCTATCTCGCTGAAAATGCTTGCACTTATTGCGCTGTTTCCGTCATTGAAGCCCACATTTCGGCAAAAATATTTGCGCAGGGTGCTTCAAAAAAGGACTTTTCCGGCGGCCTGACCGGTTCCCTCACGCCTTCGGTGCATCCTCTCAGGGCTGACAGGAAAAGGGGTGTTAACGAATTGGGCGGCGTGTTTGCGAAACGGAACGCTTGAATTTATGCGTTTTGGACAGCATAGGGCGTTAAGAGGCCATCCCGCCGTGCAGCCGCGCTCCTAAAGTGGGCGCATTCATCAGGGAGAGAAATGTGACCACCATTATCGATGGGAAGCAGGTTGCCGCTTCCGTGATTGACGCCGTGAAGGCCGCGACCGTGACCTTGGAGAACGAGGCAGGCGTCAAGCCCGGTCTCGCCGTCGTCATCGTCGGCGATGATCCGGCAAGCCACGCCTATGTCGGCGCCAAGAGCCGCATGTCGAAGGAATGCGGTTTCAACTCCATCCAGCATACCCTACCGGAGCAGACGACGCAGGAAGAGCTCGCCGCCCTGGTCGAGACGCTCAATGCCGACGAGACCATTCACGGCATCCTCGTCCAGCTGCCGCTGCCCAAGCACCTGAATTCGGACCCGATCATCCAGTCGATCAAGCCGGAAAAGGACGTCGACGGCCTGCATGTCGTCAATGCCGGCAAGGTGGCGATCGGCGATCTCGACGGTGGTCTCGTCTCCTGCACGCCGGCCGGCGCCATGGTTTTCGTGCGCCGCACCCATGGCGAGGACCTGTCCGGCCTCAATGCCGTGGTGATCGGCCGATCCAACCTGTTCGGCAAGCCGATGTCGGCTCTGCTGCTCGCCGCCAATGCGACGGTGACGACCGCTCATTCGCGCACCCGGGATCTCGCCGGCGTCTGCCGCAATGCCGATATCCTCGTCGCTGCTGTTGGCCGCCCGGAAATGGTCAAGGCGGACTGGGTTAAGCCTGGCGCCACCGTCATCGATGTCGGCATCAACCGGATCACGACCGCGGAGGGCAAGACCCGCCTCGTGGGCGACGTCGCCTTCGAGGAGGCTGCCAAGGTCGCCGGCGTGATCACGCCGGTTCCGGGAGGCGTCGGTCCGATGACCATCGCCATGTTGATGGCCAACACCGTCATCGCCGCCTATCGCAAGGCCGGCAGAAAGCCGCCGAAGTTCTGATGATCGCGTGAATGCAAAAGGCGCCCCGCGGGGCGCCTTTTTATTTGCCCGTGGGGGCAGGGCCGGTCGAGGCGCGCACGATCAGATCGGTCTTCCAGAGTTCCTGCTGCGGCAGGGTCTCCAGCTGAAGGATATCGGCGATCAGCCGGCGCGCGATGCGCTGGCCGGCGGCGCGCAGCGAGGAGCGCGTCGTCGTCAGCGGCACCATGAAATTCTCCGGTTTCAGCATCGGCAGAACGTCGTCATGGGCGATCAGCGAGATGTCCGAGCCCAATTTCAATCCGGCCTGGTTGATCGCCCGCACCGCGCCGAGCGCCAGAACCGTGCTGGAACAGAGAACCGCCGTCGGCGGAGTATCAAGCTGCAGGAAGCGCTCCATCGCTCGGAAACCGTGTTCGTCGGTCATCTGCGAATTGGAGTTGCATTCGTCGCGCAGCACGAGGCCGTGCTCGGCCAGCGCCCGCTCCGTGCCCTTCGTCCGCCGTTTCGAGAAGGTGAGATAGTCAGGGCCGTTGATGAGGGCGATATGCCGGTGGCCGAGCTGCGCGAGCAGCCGCGCGGCATCATAGAAGGCGCCGGTATTGTCGATATCGAGATAGGGATAGTCCGTCGCGATGCCCATCGAGCGGCCATGCACGACGAAGGGCGTCTTCAGCGACTTCATCATGGCGATGCGCGGATCCTTCTCGCGCATATAGGCAAGGAACAGCGCATCGACATTGCCGCTGGCGACAAGCCGCCGGCACGTTGCCACCTCGTCTTCCGGATGGCTTGGATTGATGACGAAATGGAAGTCGTGCTTGACCGCCTCGTCGCCGAGGCCAGCCAGGAATTCGCCGAAATGCACGTCGGACTCGATACCGTCGGCGGTGGGCATGACCAGGCCGATCGAGCCGGCGCGGCCCGTCGCCAGGCGCTGCGCGGCCCGGTTGGGGCGGTAGCCTGTCTCCCGGACGGCATCGAGAACCCGCTGACGCGTCTCGGCATTCACCTCCGGATAGCCGTTCAGCGCCCTGCTGACGGTTGTCTGCGACAGACCCAGCAATTGCGACAACTGCTTGAGATTCACATGCTTAGCTTTCTTGAAACATTAAAAGCGCTTTGGATGTCGTGCCCTGACGTTCCCTATTTTTTTCCCAAAGCGTTCCGGCATGTAACATCAGCAATTCCTTCGGGAAAAGCAGATTTGGTCATTTTGCGCCGCAAAACTACGCTGCACTGCGTCAGAAACGGCGTTTTTGTTTGAAATGATTTGGGGGTACTTGACGAGGGTGAGGGGGAAATGGGATGAAAGCAAATCCAAAGCGCTTTGAATTTTGGGGTATTTTAGAGAATGCCTGCCCCGGGAGGGCGGGTTTGCTATGGGAGGCAAATCACGTGAAAAAGACATTGCTGATGACGGCTGCGCTGGCACTTCTGATGGCGGGCGGCGCTGCCGCTGCCGATTTGAAGTTCAAGCCCGGCGAGGATTCGAAATTCAACTGGCAGAGCTTCGAAGATTTCAAGAAGGGCCATGACCTCAAGGGCCAGACGCTGACGATCTTCGGCCCCTGGCGCGGCGAAGACGAAGCGCTCTTCAAGAATGTCTATGCCTATTTCGTCGAAGCGACGGGCGTCGACCTGAAATACTCCTCCTCGGAAAACTACGAACAGCAGATCGTCATCGACACCCAGGCCGGCAGCCCGCCTGATGTCGCCATCCTCCCGCAGCCGGGCCTGATCGCCGACCTCGCGTCCAAGGGTTACCTGACGCCGCTCGGTGACGAGACCCAGAAATGGCTTCTCGACAATTACGCCGCCGGCCAGTCCTGGGTTGATCTCTCGACCTACAAGGGCAAGGACGGCACGGCCGCGCTCTATGCCTTCCCCTACAAGATCGACGTGAAGTCGCTCGTCTGGTACGTGCCTGAGAACTTCGAAGACGCTGGCTACGAAGTGCCGAAGACCATGGAAGACCTGAAGGCGCTGACGGAAAAGATCGTCGCCGACGGCGGCACGCCCTGGTGCATCGGCCTGGGTTCGGGCGGCGCCACCGGCTGGCCGGCAACCGACTGGGTCGAAGACCTGATGCTGCGCACGGCTTCGCCGGAGACCTACGACAAGTGGGTGAAGAACGAGATCCCGTTCACCGATGCCTCCGTCGTCGGCGCGCTGGATGAATTCGGCTGGTTTGCCAAGAACGACAAGTTCGTCGATGGCGGTGCGGCAGCCGTTGCCTCCACCGACTTCCGCGACAGCCCGAAGGGCCTCTTCGCCTCACCGCCGAAGTGCTACCTGCACCACCAGGCATCCTTCATCCCGTCCTTCTTCCCGGAAGGCACGGTTGTCGGTGAAGACGCGGACTTCTTCTACATGCCGCCCTATGCCAGCAAGCCTGAACTCGGCAACCCGGTTCTCGGTGCCGGCACGCTCGCCATGATCACCAAGGACACGCCGGCCTCGCGCGCCTTCATCGAATTCCTGAAGACGCCGATCGCCCATGAAGTCTGGATGGCGCAGACGAGCTTCCTGACGCCCTACAAGAGCGCCAACAAGGAAGCCTATGCCAACGGTCCGATGAAAAAGCAGGGTGAAATCCTGCTGAACTCGACGACCTTCCGCTTCGACGGTTCCGACCTGATGCCGGGCAAGATCGGCGCGGGCGCGTTCTGGACGGGCATGGTCGATTTCGTCGGCGGCAAATCCGCGGCCGATGTCGCCGCCGGTGTCCAGAAGGCCTGGGACGCCATCAAGTAACATCCTGGCGAACCGGCGGGTTTCGCCCGCCGGTTTTCCCAAGCATGCCCACATGCAGCCGGACCATGCGGTGCAAGCCGCGTGAGCGCCCCTTGTGCCTCTCAGGGTCCGGTTTACGTGTGGAGAAGAGCGTCAGGGGATGCATTCCTGGGGAGGAACTGCCATGCAGCAATTGTTATTCGCCATTTTCACGATGGTGGGGGGCGTGCTCGCCTGCGCCGCCTATTTCTTCGGAACGAACTGGCTGCTCGACAAGATTTTCCCCTCCAAGGGGCTGACGGGCGCGCAGGCATCGCAGAACCTGCGCATCACCAATGCGATCAGGCCCTGGCTGTTCATGGCGCCGGCGCTCTTCGCGCTTGCCATCTACCTCGTCTATCCCGTCTTCGAATCCGTCCGGCTTGCTTTCCATGACCGCTCCGGCCAGCAGTTCGTCGGTTTGAGCAACTTCGTCTGGATGTTCAACGACGGCGAATTCCGCCAGTCGATCTTCAACAATTTCCTCTGGCTCCTCGTGGTGCCGGCGCTTTCCACCTTCTTCGGTCTCGTCATCGCGGCGCTGACCGACCGCATCTGGTGGGGTAATATCGCAAAGACGCTGATTTTCATGCCGATGGCGATCTCCTTCGTCGGCGCCGCCGTCATCTGGAAATTCGTCTACGACTACCGCTCGGAAGGCTCCGAACAGATCGGCATCCTCAACGCCATCGTGGTGGCCATGGGCGGCCAGCCCGAGGCGTGGATGACCATTCCCTTCTGGAACAACTTCTTCCTGATGGTCATCCTGATCTGGATCCAGACCGGCTTCGCCATGGTCATCCTCTCGGCCGCACTCCGCGGCATCCCGGAAGAGACCATCGAGGCGGCCGTCATCGACGGCGCGAGCGGCATGCAGATCTTCTTCAAGATCATGGTGCCGCAGATCTGGGGAACGATCGCCGTGGTCTGGACGACGATCACCATCCTCGTCCTCAAGGTCTTCGACATCGTGCTCGCCATGACCAACGGGCAATGGCAGACGCAGGTTCTGGCGAACCTGATGTTCGACTGGATGTTCCGCGGCGGCGGCGATTTCGGGCGCGGCGCGTCCATTGCCGTCGTCATCATGATCCTGGTCATTCCGATCATGATCTGGAACATCCGCAACGCCACCAAGGAAATGGAGCGCTGAGATGATTGCTTCCGCCCGTTCGCCGCTCATCATCGTCGTCCATCTTTCCGTCCTGCTGCTCGTCGCGCTCTGGACGCTGCCGACCGCCGGCCTGCTGATCTCGTCGCTGCGCGACAAGGACCAGCTCGCCGTCTCCGGCTGGTGGACGGCACTCTCCACCTCCTCGCAGAACCTCACCGGCCGCGCCGCGTCGCCCGAGGCGCAGGTCGAGAAGGATGGAAAATTCGTCATCGAGGGCAAGCTCCTCGACGGCGACAATGCCAAGGTCTCGGCCTTCGGCGTGCGCCCTCTGCAGCCCGCCGCCTTCGAAGCCGGCAAGCCCGCCGATCTGGGCGACGGCCAGACGCTCACGGTGAACGAGGACGGCAGCTACCAGATCGTCTCGCCGACCAAGATGGAAGGCACGCGCGGCCAGCGCATCTTCTATACGGCCTCCGTGCCGCCGCGCTTCACGCTCGACAATTATCGTGAAGTGCTGAATGCCGCCGGCATCGGCTCGTCCTTCATCAACTCGCTGACCGTGGCGATCCCCTCGACGATCATCCCGATCCTCGTTGCCGCCTTCTGCGCCTATGCGCTGGCCTGGATGCCGTTCCCCGGCCGGGCGATCCTGATCGCCGTCATCGTCGGCCTGCTCGTCGTGCCGCTGCAAATGTCGCTGATCCCGCTCCTGAAGCTCTATAACGGTGTCGGCGCCTTCTTCGGCGTGCCCGCGAAAACCTATGTCGGCATCTGGCTCGCCCATATGGGCTTCGGCCTGCCGTTGGCGGTCTATCTGCTGCGCAACTACATGGCCGGCCTGCCGCGCGAAATCCTCGAATCCGCCCGCGTCGATGGCGCCAGCGATTTCGATATCTTCGTGAAGATCATCCTGCCGCTCTCCTTCCCGGCACTCGCCTCGTTCTCCATCTTCCAGTTCCTGTGGACCTGGAACGACCTGCTCGTCGCCATGGTCTTCCTCGGCACGGGCAATGACGAACTGGTGCTGACCGGGCGTCTGGTGAACCTGCTCGGCTCGCGCGGCGGCAACTGGGAAATCCTCACGGCCTCGGCCTTCATCACCATCATCGTGCCCCTCATCGTGTTCTTCAGCCTGCAGCGCTATCTCGTGCGCGGCCTGCTGTCGGGTTCGGTCAAGGGCGGTTGATGAAAGCAATTCCAGCAAAAGTGTGAAGCGGATTTGCGTCCGGAATTGCGTAAAACAAAGTAACCAGGAAATACCAGAATGACGACGACGTCGGATTCCACCCTTCTCATCCCGGACAAGGACTGGTGGCGCGGCGCGGTGATCTACCAGATCTATCCGCGCTCGTTCCAGGATACGAACGGTGATGGCATCGGCGACCTCAAGGGCATCACCGAGCGGCTTGCCCATGTCGCCTCGCTCGGCGCGGATGCGATCTGGATTTCGCCGTTCTTCACCTCGCCGATGAAGGATTTCGGCTATGACGTCTCGGATTACCAGGACGTCGACCCGATCTTCGGCGAACTTGCCGATTTCGATGCGCTGATCGCCGAGGCGCACCGCCTCAACATCCGCGTCATGATCGACCTCGTCCTGTCGCACACCTCCGACAAACACCCGTGGTTCGTCGAAAGCCGCTCGCGCCGCACCAATCCCAAGGCGGACTGGTATGTCTGGGCGGATTCCAAGCCCGACGGCACGCCGCCGAACAATTGGCTGTCGATCTTCGGCGGTTCCGCCTGGCAATGGGACCCGACGCGTCTGCAATATTACATGCACAACTTCCTGACCTCGCAGCCGGACCTCAACCTGCACAATCCGGAGGTTCAGGACGCGCTGCTCTCGGTCGCCCGCTTCTGGCTGGAGCGCGGCGTCGACGGCTTCCGCCTTGATACGATCAACTTCTATTTCCACGACAAGGAGTTGCGCGACAACCCGTCGCTCGCCCCCGAGCGGCGCAATGCGCAGACGGCGCCGGCCGTGAACCCCTATAACTACCAGGAACATCTCTACGACAAGAACCAGCCAGAGAACCTGGAATTCCTGAAGCGCTTCCGCGCGGTCATGGAAGAGTTCCCGGCAATCGCCGCCGTGGGCGAGGTGGGCGACAGCCAGCGCGGTCTGGAGATCGCCGGCGAATACACTTCCGGCGGCGACAAGATGCACATGTGCTACGCCTTCGAATTCCTGGCGCCCGACCCGCTGACACCGGCCTTCGTGGCCGACACGCAGCGCGCGCTGGAAAAGGCGGCCCCCGAAGGCTGGGTCTGCTGGGCCTTCTCCAACCATGACGTGATGCGCCATGTCACCCGCTGGGGCAATGCCGTCACCGACCACGAGGCCCATGCCAAGCTGCTCGCCAGCCTCCTGATGTCGCTGCGCGGTTCCGTCTGCATCTATCAGGGCGAGGAACTGGCGCTGCCGGAGGCCGAGCTCGCCTATGAGGATCTGCAGGATCCCTACGGCATCCAGTTCTGGCCGGATTTCAAGGGCCGCGACGGCTGCCGCACGCCGATGGTCTGGGAAAGCGACAAGCAGTCCGGGGGGTTCAGCCAGGGCAAGCCGTGGCTCCCGGTGCCGGACGTCCATCTCGAGCGCGCCGTCAGCGTGCAGGAGGGCGACGACGCCTCGGTTCTCGCGCATTACCGCCGCTTCCTCGCCTTCCGCAAGGAGCATGTGGCGCTGGTCAAGGGTGAGATCGACTTCGATTCGGCCGAAGGCGCGATCCTCTCTTTCGTACGCACGCACGGTAACGAGAAGGTCTTCTGCGCCTTCAACATGAGCCCGGTCGCCCGGCTTGCCGATCTTCCGGCGGGCCAGCTGGAAGCGCTGGAAGGCCATGGCTTCGGCAGCATCATGCATGAGGAAAATATCGAACTTCCGGCCTGGAGCGGCTTCTTCGCCCGCTTTTCTTGATCGGTCAAAAACTATTGGGGAGGTAAGAGCATGACAGGGCTGGTTCTCAAGGATATCCGCAAGTCCTATGGCGCGGTGGATGTGATCCACGGCATCGATCTCGACATCAAGCAGGGCGAGTTCATCGTCTTCGTCGGCCCGTCCGGCTGCGGGAAGTCGACGCTGCTGCGCATGATCGCCGGCCTTGAGGAGATCACCGGCGGCGACATGACGATCGACGGCGAGCGCGTCAACGACGTGCCGCCGTCCAAGCGCGGCATCGCCATGGTGTTCCAGTCCTACGCGCTCTACCCCCACATGACCGTCTACGACAACATGGC